>JBEDJE010000122.1:0-4227 GCA_041172985.1 Actinomycetota bacterium | reverse complement strand
CTTCAGACCAAGCCCACAACCCCGCCGGCTGCCGACACCACTGGTGCTCGCCCCGACAAGGCCACGATGTTGAAGGCTCGTCTTCAGACATTGGTCGACGATGGCACCTTGACCTCAAGCCAGCTCGATGCCGTTGTTGCCGCACTGGAAGCTGCTCGCCCGATGGGTGGTCATGGTGGTCAGAATCATGGTGGACCCGGTATGGGTGGCCAGCGTGGCGAAAAGCGCCGGGAGATGTTGACATCTGCTGCTGAAGCCATCGGCATCACCGCTGATGAGCTCAAGACTGCAATCAAGGGTGGCCAGACCATCGCTCAGGTTGCTGAAGCCAACGGTAAATCAGTGCAGTCAGTGATTGATGCTTTGGTCGCTCAGGCTTCGGCTGATCTGACTCAGCGCATCACCGACATGGTGAATGGCGTGAGGCCCGCAGCGCCAGCTGAGGCAGATGGAGCCACTGCCGGGGCCTGATTCACACTCGCTCGTTCACATATTCAAAATTTCCGCCCGCAATACCTGATCTGGTGGTGGGCAGTGACCAAAGTGGTCGCTGCTCACCACCAGATTTTGTTTTTGAATCGCCCTATCCCTAGAACACCCGTTCTCTAGGATGGCTTCTTCATGAGTGACAACGGCAGCCTTTTCAACGATGACGACCTGTTTGGGTCTGCCGAACCAGTGGTTCGCGAAACGCGCCAGCCCGAGCCCGAAAGTGTCCCATACGCAGCGCGCTATTCGAACTCACGTATCAAGCCAATTTCGTTGGATGGTCTCAACCCCATGCAACGTGAAGCTGCCGAGCATGTTGACGGCCCACTGTTGGTTGTTGCTGGTGCCGGTAGTGGCAAGACCCGAGTTTTGACGCACCGTATTGCTCATCTCATTTCAAATCATGGCGTCAGTCCCATGAATGTTTTGGCGATTACCTTCACCAATAAAGCCGCGGGCGAAATGAAGCATCGCGTTGAATCCCTCATTGGGCCAGTCGCAAAATCAATGTGGGTCTCGACGTTTCACTCGGCCTGCGTGCGTATTTTGCGAGTTCATGGCGAACGCATTGGTTACCCCAAAACTTTCAGTATTTACGATCAAGCCGACGCGCAGCGTCTCACCGGTTATGTCATTCGAGATATGGGACTTGATGTCAAGCGCTTCACGCCCCGAGCCGTACATGCAGTGATTTCGAACTGGAAGAACGAATTAGTGTCGCCCACACAAGCGGCTGAACGAGCAGCACACATATTTGACCGCAAACACTCCGAGATTTACCGCGAATACCAAGAGCGATTGCTTAAAGCCGGGGCAATGGACTTTGACGACCTCTTGGTCAATGTCGTCCGTCTGTTCCGTATGCATCCCGATGTTTTGGCGTCGTACCAAGATCGTTTCAAGTACATCTTGGTCGACGAATATCAAGACACAAACATCGCGCAAAACGAAATTGTGCTCAGTTTGGCGGCCCGTCATCACAATGTGTGCGTGGTGGGGGACACTGATCAGTCGATTTATGCATTCCGTGGTGCGGACTTCCGCAATATCGGGCAGTTTGAAGATGCCTTTGATGAAGTGAGTGTGGTTGTTCTTGAACAGAACTATCGCAGTACCCAAAACATTCTTGATGCAGCCAACGCAGTCATTGCACAAAACTTTGGTCGTAAGCCAAAAGAACTCTGGACCGAAACTGGTCCAGGCGATCCCATCGTTCGTTTCCATGCCGACGACGAAGGTGACGAGGCTGCATTCGTGGCTCGCACCATGCAAACTTTGCGTACTGGCGGTCGTAAGTGGGGAGACATGGCGGTGTTCTACCGCACCAACCCGCAGAGCCGTGTCGTTGAAGAAATCTTCATGCGATTTGGTGTTCCGTACAAAGTGGTGGGCGGAACTCGTTTCTACGACCGTCGTGAAATCAAAGATGCGGTCGCCTATTTACGTGTTGTCACTAATCCGCTCGATGAAGTGAGCGTGAAACGCGTTCTCAACATGCCCAAACGCGGCATTGGCGATACCAGTATCAGCCGACTAGATGTTTTCGCACGCGAGGAAAACATCAGTTTCTTTGAGGCGTTGCGTCGAGCCGGTGAAGCAGGAGTATCTGGGGCTGCACGTCGCGGTATCGAATCTTTTGTTGCAGTTATTGACGAGGTCGCTGCTCAAGAAGAACAGACTCCAGGTGCGCTTTTCGAAGCTGTACTCGAAAAATCTGGATATCTTGCCGAATTTGATAATGAAAATTCGGTTGAAGATGCTGGTCGCCTCGAAAACTTGGGCGAATTGGTGTCGTCAGCAAAAGAGTTCGCCCAAGTTGATGAATTCTTAGAACAAGTGTCGCTCGTCGCCGATGCTGATGATTTATCAGATGACGACAAGGTCATCATGATGACGATGCATGCAGCAAAAGGTCTTGAATATCCAGTCGTCTTCATTGTGGGTGTCGAAGAAGGATTGTTCCCTCATAGTCGTGCGCTTGTTGACGCTAATGAACTCGAAGAAGAACGTCGCTTGGCCTATGTTGGTATCACGAGGGCACAAGAGCGCTTGTTCTTGACACACGCGTGGAGTCGCCAGCAGTTCGGAACCACGCAGTACAACCCACCGTCACGATTCTTAGAAGAGATTCCCGAAGAACTCATCGAGCATCAGGGCAATGTGCAAAATCGGCCTAAGGCGCGCACTACTCGTGACGACGATTGGGGCGGCCGCAAGGTCAGTTCGTTCGATCCCGATGACGAGTTCCGCGAACGGCAAGTCGACGCCGCAATGGCTGCTGGCCGATCGGTTCAAAATCGTCCACCGCAACCCTCAAACAGTCAAGAAATTGGTTTGCGGGTCGGTGACATGGTCGAACACTCGGTCTTTGGTGAGGGAATCATCATCGATATCACTGGTTCGGGCGACAAAACCGAGGCTGTCATCAATTTCCGCGAAAAGGGCCGCAAGCACCTGTTGTTGGCCTGGGCCCCGCTCAAAAAACTCTGATCAGAATCGCTCAGATTCTTCGTCCATATTCTTCGCTCCGGCATGCTCGGCGTGGTTGAATCGGAGTATGAAAGCAGCGCTCTTAGTTGAAAGCCTCACGGGCAACACCTGGAAGGCGGCCGAAATGATCGCCGCCAATTTGCAACAGGAAGGTTGGACCATCACAGGTCTGAACCCCATGAAGCAACCCAATCACCATGCCATTCAGGCAGCTGACTTGATTGTTGTCGGCACGTGGGTTCATGGTGCTTTCATCGTTGGTCAGGCGCCGTGGGGCATTGGCAACATCGATGCCCTTCCAGCAATTGCTGGAAAGCGCGCCGCAACTTTTTGCACCTTCGCTCTCAACCCGGGCAAGACCCTTGGCGCGATGGAGAAGTCGGTGACTCGTCTCGGCGCAGAAGTCATTGGTGGTTTGGCTCTTCATCGTTCAAAGTTGGGTGCTCACACCGAAGAGTTTGCTGCGCGTCTTGTTGGCGCCTTAGCAACTGCGTAAATCGTGCGTTCGCTCACAGTCGCGGCACTACAGATGTCGATGACCGACATCGTTGCTGAAAATGTGACAACCGCTGAGCGACTTGTGCGTCAGGCTGCATCGCAAGGTGCGCGACTTATTTTGATTCCTGAATTGTTTGAAGGTCGTTATTTTTGCGAAGACCAGCGCGCCGAACATCTAGATCGGGCACAACCACTCGACGGTCATCCAACGATTGCTCATTTCAGTGCATTGGCCAAAGAGTTAAACGTTGTACTGCCCGTGAGTTTTTACGAGCGCGATGTGAATGCGTTGTACAACGCCTGTGCCGTGATTGATGCTGACGGAACTGTGCTCGGCGTCTATCGCAAGAGTCATATTCCTGATGGTCCTGGGTATTCAGAGAAGTATTACTTCAGACCAGGTAACACGGGTTACAAAGTGTGGAATACGGCCGTCGGCAAAGTAGGCGTCGGTATTTGTTGGGATCAATGGTTTCCCGAGGTTGCGCGTTCACTCGCTCACAATGGTGCTGAAGTGATTGTGTATCCGACGGCGATTGGCAGCGAGCCAATGGATGCAACGTATGACTCGGCGCCGCATTGGCAACGAGTGATGCAAGGCCATGCTGGTGCGAATCTTGTGCCGGTTATTGCAGCGAATCGAATCGGCACCGAAGTCGGGTCACGATTCACGTTGACGTTTTATGGTTCATCGTTTATTGCCGGACCAACGGGCGAAAAAGTTGCTGAAGCCGATCGCTCAAGCGAGAC
>JBEDJE010000121.1:0-4244 GCA_041172985.1 Actinomycetota bacterium | reverse complement strand
TTTATCTCCTCGGGAATATTACCTGAATGGATAAGATTTTTCTTATTATCGAGCAAGATAATCGGCAAAAGGGAAGCATTATTCGTAATTTCAGGTCGGGTGATGAACTTGCACAACTTTTCTGACATCGATGACTTTACGTTCCAGCAAGGAATCTCCTCATGAAGAAAACTAAGCGCACAGAGGGCTTAGCCCGATGAATTATCAGTGGCTACTTTCGCAATTGTCAATACTTCAAGAACCGCATCACCAAAGTTTTACCGCTGTCAACTCTCGTGCAAGCGATGTTTTGCGCCCGACTGGTGCTTTGGCAAAATTAGATGAGATTGCAGCCTGGGTTGGTTCATGGCACAAATCATTCCTGCCAGTAATAAACAAACCAGCCACCGTTATTTTCGCCGGAGATCACGGCATTGCGCTATCTGGTGTCAGCAACTATCCCGTTGATGTCACTGCAGCAATGGTCGCAGCATTTGAAGCTCAGAAATCTACAGTGACCGCCTTTGCTGAGGTTGTCGGTTCGACAGTGTCAGTCATTGATGTTGGGGTCGGCCGCCCAACTGCCGATATTCGCTTTCAACCTGCGCTTGACGATTTAGCTTTTGATCAGGCCATTCGTGCAGGTCAGCATGCGGTCGATAAAACTGATTGTGATCTTCTCGTTATCGGCGAAATGGGAATCGGAAATACCACGGCGGCGGCGGCGGTCTCCTTACTTTTATGTGGCGGCGACGTTGAAGAGTGGGTCGGACGTGGTACCGGTATTGATGACGAAAAGCTTGCCTTCAAGCGAGAAGCAGTCCGGCAAGCAGTAGCACGAGTTGACAAAGCCTTGATCAATATTGAACCTCTCCGAGCCGTGCAACAAGTGGGTGGTCATGAACTAGCTGCCATGGTCGGGGCCATGGTCGCGGCACGCCAACGGCGCATCCCAGTGGTGCTCGATGGATTTGTCGTCACCGCCTCAGCAATGGCGTTGTTCGCCGCAAACAATGACGCTCTTGCCCATTGCTGGGCTGGTCACCTTTCACCTGAGCAAGGTCACCGTCGTCTTCTTGAAAGAATCAACAAAGTCCCCCTGCTCGATCTTGGTATGCGTCTTGGCGAAGGTAGTGGCGCACTGGCTGCGGTGCCAATCATCAAAATGGCCTGTGCTGGCATCACCCAAGTCCCAACATTCGCTGAATGGTTTAAGTAATACTAAGATGACTGGACTCATTGGCTCCATCATTTTTCTCACTCGCATTCCCATCAAAACACGACGAGAACTTTCAACGGCAAAGAGTGCACCCTGGTTTCCAATCGCTGGATTACTCATTGGAAGTTGTGTTGCAATCGTCATCGTGGCAATAGGCCGATTTTTATCAGGTGATGTGACTGCCGCCTTGGCAGTCACAATCGGCATTTTGATAACTGGTGCATTTCACGAAGACGGGCTCGCAGATACTGTTGACGCCCTTGTTGGTGGATGGACCGTTGAAGATCGCTTAAGAATTCTCAAAGATTCCCGTCACGGAACGTATGGCGTGACCGCGCTTGTCACCTCAATCGCGATCAGAATTTTATCTCTGGGAGCAATATGCGACATCAGTTTAAAAACTGGCGCAGTCGCAACGATCTGTGCACACCTGATCGCGCGGGTGCTCTCGGTTTTTAGCATGCTCATTGCTCCAAGGTCGCCTCATCCAGGACTTGGCTCGGACTATCTTTCGCAGCTCAATCGCTTTGCCTGCTGGCGAGGTCTTACCATTGGGTCAATAATCGCAGTCGCGCTAGCAGGATGGTCAAGTCTTACAGCACTCGTAATTGGTGTTGTCTGCTCACTATTGATTGTGATCTGGGCTACGAAAAAGATTGGTGGAATCTCTGGTGATATCCTCGGAGCCATTGAACAAGTAGGCGAAATCGTTGTCTTTGTTGTATTCGCAGCGATGGTTACCACCTACCCAATCTGGTGGTGAACTCGCCAAATCTTTACCTACGATCGACCAAATCAGCGATCCGGCGGATCCCCTCTTCAAGATCAGCGTCGCCAAGAGCGAATGAGAACCGTGCAAAACCAGCAGTTCCAAAAGCTTCACCAGGCACGATTGCCACTTTGGCTTCCGACAAAATGATGTCAGCAAGTTCCATGCTGTTATTCGCAGTCTTGCCATTGAAGGTTTTGCCAATTAAGCCAGTGACATTCGGGTAGCAATAAAACGCACCTTCTGGTTCAAGACATGTGATGCCCTGAATGTCATTCAACATTCGATGCATTGTGCGCCCACGACGTTCAAAAGCCTCACGCATCATTGACACGGCAGATAGGTCTCCGGCAACTGCTGCAAGAGCCGCTGCTTGTGCAACGTTGTTCACGTTCGATGTGGCATGGCTTTGGAAGTTGATTGAAGCCTTCATCACATCTGCTGGTCCGATCATCCAGCCAACGCGCCAACCAGTCATGGCATACGTTTTCGCAACGCCATTAACGATCAAACATTGATTCGCCAGTTCGGGAACAAGCGTCGGCATGCTCGTGAATTTGTGTTGACCGTACGTGAGGTGCTCGTAAATTTCGTCGGTGATCACCCAGATGCCGCGCGACACAGCCCACTCACCAATGGCTTTCACTTCTTCGGGTGGATACACCGAACCCGAAGGGTTGTCAGGCGACACAAACAACAAAACTTTCGTGCGCTTGGTTAATGCCTTTTCAAGTTGCTCGACAGTGACACGGAATCCGGTTTCTTCGGTGGTATCAACAACGACCGGCACTCCCCCAGCCAAAGTGACTGCTTCGGGATATGTCGTCCAATACGGAGCGGGAACAATCACCTCATCACCTGGATCGCACAATGCAGCAAATGCTGTGAACACGGCATGCTTGCCACCATTGGTGACGAGCACTTGATTGGCAGTTGTCTGAAATCCGCTGTCACGCAAAGTCTTGACGGCGATCGCTTCACGCAGTTCTGGAAGTCCGGCAGCTGGCGTATAGCGATGCATCTTCGGATCACGGCAGGCCTTCACTGCGGCTTCAACAATGTGCTCAGGCGTCGGGAAGTCGGGTTCACCGGCACCAAAACCAATGACGTTCTCGCCGGCTGCCTTGAGGGCCTTGGCCTTGGCATCAACAGCCAATGTGGCCGATTCAGCGATGGCTGCGAGACGAGAAGATGTGCGCTTGCTTTGGGGTGACGAACTCATGCCTGCCATGCTAAGACAGTGAGCATTACTGACCCCCGATCAATTCGCATTTCTTCCAATCTTTTGCCAGCCGATGGTCGATTCGGTTGTGGCCCTTCAAAGGTTCGACCCGAGCAGATGGCGGCATTGACTGCCGCGGGTCCGTCCCTGATGGGCACCTCTCACCGCCAAGCACCCATCAAAAATCTCGTGGGTTCTGTTCGTTCAGGTTTGTCCCAATTGTTTGGACTTCCCGATGATTGGGAGATCGTTCTTGGCAATGGTGGCTCAACCGTATTTTGGGACGTCGCCACGTTCGGCTTAGTCGATCAGCGCAGTCAGCACTTGGTGTTTGGTGAGTTCTCATCGAAGTTTGCTGAAGCTGTTGCAGCAGCTCCGCATCTCGGAGACCCGACCGTCATCAAGACCGATCCCGGCACACATCCGGTTGCTTTGCTCGAGTCCGGAATCGACACCTATGCCTTCACACACAACGAGACGTCAACGGGCGTCATGATGCCACTCATTCGGCCTGTCGGAAGCGACGATGCATTGGTCGTCGTTGACGCCACCTCGGCGGCCGGTGGACTGCTCTGGAATCCGGCTGAGGTCGATGTGTACTACTTCGCCCCACAAAAGTGTTTCGCCTCTGATGGTGGGTTGTGGTTCGCTGCTTGTTCGCCGCGAGCCATTGAGCGCATCGAAAAGATTTCAGCTTCGAAGCGTTGGATCCCGGCTTCACTCGATCTCAAGATTGCGCTCGACAACAGCAAAGCGAACCAGACTTACAACACCCCGGCGCTCGGCACATTGGTCATGCTTGATGCTCAAGTCAAGTGGATGAACGAAATCGGAGGATTGAGCGCTTGCAATGCTCGTTCGGCCAAATCTTCCTCCATTTTGTATTCATGGGCCGAATCTCGCGAATGGGCCACCCCGTTTGTCAGCAACCCAGCACAGCGCTCGCAAGTTGTTGGAACTGTCGACATTGCGTCGCCAGCCGACGGAGGTGTTGATGCCAACGACATTTGTGCAGCATTACGGGCCAATGGAGTCGTCGATACCGACAGTTATCG
>JBEDJE010000120.1:0-4303 GCA_041172985.1 Actinomycetota bacterium | reverse complement strand
GATTGGTTCGACACGCTCAACTACTTTCAGAATCACTCCGCGCGAGTCAACCTCGTATTTCACATATCCGGGTGTTCCACGAAGATAACGCTCGTACACCTTCTCAACACCGAATTGACCAACTCGTTCATTGAGGTTGTAGCCAAGGTCGAGATACTGAGCACTGTCGTTCTGGGTGATGGCACCGAGGTAGCCAACAATATGCGAGGCGACCGGGGCAAAGGGATAAGCGCGCTTCCATTCGTTCGTGACATCAATTCCTGGAAAATCTTCGCTGCGTTCGAGCAGATACATCGCGGTGTCTTCGCCGACGTCTTCTTTGATCGGCAATGGAAGTAACGGACTATATTTCGAGCCCTTTGGTTTGCCGTCAGCACCGAGAGGTCCGGCGTAGCGCGTTTCTAAATCGGTCACAGTTACTTGCAGAATTGGCGCTAATCGGCCAAAGATTTCCAGGCGGTCGGCTCGATCGCGCAATGCCTCCCACGCCACCGTCACCGTCAGCATCTTTTCGTTGTCGGCCATGATCCGTCCGTAACGATCAAAAATTCGACCGCGTTCGGGCAGCAACTTCTGGGTGCGCGTTTTGTTTGACTGGACCTTTTGTTCAAGTGCAGGAGCGTCAACAACTTGCAAGAACCACATGCGCATACCCATCGCGCCAAAAAGCAGCATTGCGACAATTCCGATAGCTGCCAAACGACTTGAGCGCTGGTCAGATGCCATAGCAATAGCCTGACACACGTTTTGAATTGAGCGGTGTCGCCATCAGAGGAATACCTCGGCCGGCGGTGCTAATCGCTGATTGCGTCGTATCGCAAGTGACCATCGCGCAACGGGAACGACCAAAAAACTGAAGAGGGCGTTTGACAACGAGACCACGATCGTCACTTTGGTGAGTCGCGATGACAGCCACCCCTCGACACCAATCCAATTCGCCACGATCGGCAACACAAAAGTCGCCAACCCACTCATCAAACCAACTACCAAGGCATTTAACCATTTCGGATTTTCCAGAGCGCGTGAATGCAGATATCCAGCTCCCCATCCGGCGGCTCCGTATACCAAAGCCGAAAGCCCAAGAGGGCTCGTTAACACAAGATCGAACATCAAGCCAAAAACAAAACCTGCGAGCGCTCCATTTTCAGAACCGCCCGCCAAGCCAGCCGCTATTGAAAGTGCCAACATAATCTGCAGAACGACACCGAAGATCTTTACTTCAGCGAAAAAGGTTGTTTGCAAGGCCAATGCGGGCAAACCCACAAGGATCAATCGCGCGACGGGCTTGTTGACAAAATCAATCACGGGGCACCGGTCGCGACTGGCTGGTACAACAAAACGCGCACAAAGTTCAATGATGTCAACTTGGCAGTTAAACGCACTTCGAGTACAGCACCAGAGGTACCAGTGCGTTCAACAATCTTGATGACACGTCCGACCACAATGCCTCGGGGCGCCAAACTCTGCGAACCACCCGATGTAAACACCAACGCGCCAACTTGGACTTCTCCAAAACGAGAGTTTTGATCAATGAACTCAACAACTGGCGCATTATCAATTCCGCGACCACGAAAGATTCCTGTTTCAGCAATAGGAAGATCGTCAAGATTGAGGGTCGTTGTGGGACCTCCAGCAGTAGTCCCTGGAGCGATCGTCACGATCACCCCAGTTGTTGTTGGAGCCAACGCACCAAAATCAACGGTTGACAAATCAACAGTTGTCGTCGTCATTGATTGCGTGGTTGTCGTGATGCCATTCGGATCAACGACAGCGCTCACCGGCGGCACTACCGGAAGGGTCGTCGTCGTACTCGTCGTCGTCGTACTCGTCGTCGTCGTACTTGTCGTCGTCGTTGTGGTGGTTGTCGTAGCCGGCACGATGTTGGGTTGATTGACCACCTGAACCGGGATCGCATACAGCGAATCATTAGCAAGCAAGACCAACGATCGATCGTTGTCAACCCAAGTAATCCGTCCGACCAAGCCCGCAGCATTGACCACAGGCATACCTACTCTCAAACCTCGATCGCTGCCCTGATTGATTTCGATTGTCTGCGAATAATTCGAAGGAGTTCCACCAATCACTTGCGCAGTGACCGACGAAATATCGGCCAAGTTATCAATTCCGTTCAATGCCAATAACTCTTGGGCATCCCGCGCCGTAGCAAGGGCCGCAATAAATGCCCCCTCTTGTTGATCAAGCTGATCTTGGAGTCTTTGGTTCTCGGCTTCAAGTTCACCGTAATTGGTAATTCCACGCCACGAATTTTCGAGTGGCCTCGTAATTACTCGCGCCGAACTCTGTACCGGTTCAAAAATCGTGCTGAAGACACCCCGCAATCCACGGACAACTGAGTTGCCTTGTATGTCAAGAGTGATCAGCAAAATTGATGTGAGAGCCAGCAGGGCTATTGCCCGACGACGACTCACCGAATAAACCGGCATGGATCCGATCCCGACCTAGTCGTCACTCTGCGATAAGAGACCGCGCATCATCTCAATATTTTCTAATGCTCGACCCGAACCAATGACGACCGAATACAACGGTTCATTGGCAATGTTGATTGGCATTCCGGTCTCGTGCGCCAACCGACGATCGATACCGGCGAGCAGCGCTCCTCCGCCAGTGATCGTGATTCCTTGGTGCATGATGTCAGCGGCAAGTTCGGGTGGAGTTTTGTCAAGAGTTGTACGCACTGCGTCAACAATGGCTGCCACAGGTTCGGCGATCGCTTCACGCACTTGATCAGTTGACAAAGAAATCGTTCGTGGCAATCCACTAATGAGGTCACGACCACGAATGTCGGCCGTCATTTCTTCTTCGAATGGCCATGCTGAGCCCATTTGAATTTTGATCTCTTCAGCAGTGCGTTCACCAACTGCCAACGAAAACTCTTTTTTCAGATAAGCCAATAAGGCCTCATCAAGTTCGTCACCCGCAATTCGTAATGACTGAGCTGTCACGATGCCACCAAGAGAAATAACAGCGACTTCAGTAGTGCCGCCACCAATATCGACAATCATGTTGCCACTTGGCTCGTGCACCGCCAGATCGGCGCCGATAGCTGCAGCCATTGGCTCTTCAATAATGTGCACGGGCTTACGCGCCCCGGCATATTCGGCGGCGTCTTGAACCGCGCGTTGTTCAACACCAGTGATTCCTGATGGTACGCAAATCAACATGCGCGGCTTACTCCAACGACTGCTATGCACTTTTTGAATGAAGTAGCGCAACATTTTCTCGCACACATCGAAGTCGGCAATGACGCCATCTTTGAGTGGTCGAACGGCACGAATGTGTCCTGGAGTACGACCCATCATGCGCTTAGCCTCGTGGCCAACTGCGACCGGCTTGCCATCAGATACGTCAAGAGCCACCACCGATGGCTCATTTAAGACAACGCCTTGACCGCGTACGTAGATCAGCGTGTTGGCTGTTCCAAGGTCGATTGCTATATCTCGCCCGAGGGCCAGCGGATTACTGCGGGCCATGGCCAGAGCCTCCTACGACGTGCGGCACCTGCCAAAAAGCAGGAGACCCCGAAATATTACAGATTGGGGAAGAAAATACTGATCTCGCGCTCGGCCGAGGCCAAGGAATCGCTGCCATGCACCAAGTTCTCAGTGAACAAGATGCCGAGGTCACCACGGATGGTGCCAGGAGCGGCGTTACGAGGATTGGTGGCACCCATCATGTTGCGCACAACTTCCCAAGTGTTTTCGGGGCTTTCGAGCACCAAGGCCACGACTGGTCCTCGGGACATAAAAGTCACCAATTCGCCATAAAAGCCCTTGCCCACGTGCTCTTCGTAGTGGCGAGCAAGCGTGTCGGCATCGAGCTGACGTAATTCCAAGGCCACAACGGTGAGGCCTTTGGCTTCAAATCGGGACAAAACGGATCCGATCAGTCCGCGTTCAACGGTATCGGGCTTCAAAAGGACAAGGGTACGGTCAGACATGGTCGCTAACCCTACCGCCGAGTTCCCCTCCTCGCTGTTCGGGTTAGGGCAACAGTCGGCGCAAATACGGTCGGGCTGACCCAACCACGTAGAGCGATCCGGTGATCAGCAGGGCGTCATCAGGACCAATTTCTTGCATGGCTCGGTCAATGGCCGCCTCAACGGTGTTCACGGCCACTACATCGTCACACCCCAATCGGCGCGCCGCTTCGGCGACCTCTTGGGCGGGCAGTCCGCGTGGAGATGGAGCGGTGCAGCAGACCACGACATCAAATTCATCGGCCCGCAAGGCCGACAACATGTCGAAAGGATCGCGCCCCTTCAAACAACCAATCACCAAAAGTC
>JBEDJE010000119.1:0-8102 GCA_041172985.1 Actinomycetota bacterium | reverse complement strand
CTCCGCACGTGACTCCGATGACGATCGTCCGAAATTGTTGATCTTGCGCACACAAGTCGGATTCCCGTCGCCCGACTGGACTGGCAAGCACGAAGCTCACGGCAATCCGTTTACAGCCGAACATGTTTCAAAGACCAAGAGTGCCATGGGTATGCCCGATGAATCTTTTTGGTCACCACAAGATGTTGTGACGGCGTTTCGTTCGTCGGCAAAGTCGAAGGGCTCGGCGCACAGTACGTCTTGGAAGTCTCGTCTTGCATCAAGTGCGCACTCATCTGAGTGGGATGCGGCGTGGAATGGTGGCGTCGCTGCATGGCAAGATTTGTTGCCAACTTTTGCTCAGGGCGACTCAATTGCGACGCGGGTCGCCATCCAAAAGGTTTTTGACGCGATTCTTCCGGGCCAACCGGGATTGGTTTCGGGTTCGGCCGATCTCACTGGAAACACCGGAACAAAATTGTCAGGTCAAACCGCAATGTCGCATGCGAGCCCTGAAGGTCGGCAGATTTACTACGGCATCCGTGAACATGCAATGGGCTCGGCAATGGTTGGTCTTGCGCTTCACGGTGGCGTGTACCCCGCCGGTGGAACCTTCTTTGTTTTCTTTGACTACATGAAGCCCCCCATTCGTCTTGCGGCTTTGTCAAAAGCCAAGTGTCTCTTTGTTTTCAGTCATGACTCGGTCGGAGTTGGCGAAGATGGTCCGACGCACCAACCCATCGAGCATTTAGCGGCGCTTCGCGCAATTCCCGACCTGCAGGTCATCCGTCCCGGCGACGCCAATGAAACCTCGCAAGCGATTCGTGCGGCGTACGAATTTGATGGTCCTACTGCTGTGGTGCTCAGTCGACAAAACCTGCCGGTTGTGACCGATGGGTCGGCAGTGACAACCGGTGCTGGCATTGTTCATGCCGTTGACGGAACGCCTGACGTCGTCATTGTTGCTACGGGTAGTGAAGTGCACATTGCCATCACGGCTGCGCAAGAACTCGGAGCGATCGGACATAAAGTTCAGGCAGTGTCTCTGCCCTCGTGGGATCGTTTTGAGGCTTATCGTGCGGCGAACCCTGAGTTGGCCGAGCGCATCTTGCCGCGCAACGTTCCGACGGTTTCAGTCGAAGCTGGATCAACCTTTGGCTGGGAACGCTACGCCGATGTTTGTGTTGGTATTGACCGTTTCGGAGCCAGTGCGCCAGGCTCGGAGGTTCTTGATCGTCTCGGTATTTCTGTCGCGAACATCAAGAATTCTGTTCTCGGTCTCGTTTCGCAGCGTTAGTGCTCGCTCCGACCTCGTAAATCTGCCACGCTGTAGGTATGACAAGTTCATCTCGCCTCGTTCAATTGTTTGCTCAACAAGGCCAAAGCCCGTGGCTCGACAACTTGAAACGCAGTCTCATCTCTTCGGGCGAGTTAGTGAAGGTGCGCGATACGGGTATTCGTGGGCTCACATCTAATCCCACGATTTTTCAAAAGGCGATTCAGGGTTCGGCCGATTATGACGAACAATTTCAGTCGTTGATCCAAAATCAGTCATCAATTATTGACAGTTATTGGGCGATGGTTCTGCAAGATATCCATGGAGCATTGGACGTTTTTGCTCCGGTCTACACATCGAGTCACGGCACTGATGGTTTCGTGAGCGTTGAAGTAGACCCCAACTTGGCACTTGATGAAGCGGGAACGCTCGCTGCTGGTCAGCACTTGTGGGACGCCGTTCAACGTCCGAATTTGATGGTCAAAATACCAGCGACCAAGCCGTGCATTCCCGCGATCCGCGCCATGATCGCGGCTGGCCGTAACGTCAATGTGACCTTGATCTTTAGCCTCGAGCGTTACCAGAACGTGATGGATGCCTACATCGAAGGTTTAGAAGACCGCGTCGCTTCTGGACTATCAATTGCCGACGTGGCGAGTGTTGCTTCGTTTTTCATTAGCCGAGTCGACTCTGAAGTTGATCCGCGACTTGAATCATTGGGTACGTCTGAGGCTTTATCGTTGCGCGGAAAAGCAGCTATCGCTCAGGCCGTCTTGGCGTATGAAGCGTTTCAATCCACTTTTTCAGGATCTCGGTGGGAAGCACTTGCATCTCGCGGGGCGAAAGTGCAGAGACCCTTGTGGGCTTCAACGAGCACCAAGAATCCGGCATATCCCGACACGTTGTACGTCGATCAGTTGATTGGTCCCGATTCGGTGAACACTTTGCCCGACGCGACTGTTGATGCATTTGCCGATCATGGCACCGTGGCACGAACAATTGATATCAATGTCGATCAGGCCCATGCTGAATGGCAGGCGTTGCAGATCAAAAGAGCTTCACTGAACTGATTGATGCTTTAACTGAGAAAGCTCAGCAGTTTCGCTAGTCAATATCGAGTAAGTGCACTGCTTTATCGATAGAGCGGCGCGCTTGTGACAAGGTCTTATCAAGGGTCGGACGACCCTCTCGTTTACGAGATGCTTCGCGTAGTACATCAAACATCACGTCATCTAGCGATGCTGCAACATCACGGAGTCGCGACGAGATGTCGTTGAGACGTTCAATGACCCGCGGATCAATTGCTGGTGTTTCTTCATCTTCTGAAAAAGTCATGAGAGCGCTGTACCTTTTGACTGAGGGTGATCTGTTGTGGGGACGAGGCCAAGAGCCTCGGCGAGAATATCAACAGGATGCTTAACGACGAGGCCAGCTCCTTGGAGATACATCAAGCACCCGGGGTTAGCGGAAGCAACAAGGGTGTTCGCGTCGGGCGACTTCATCAAGATATTGCGGACCTTGCGCTCACGTATTTGGCCAGCTAATTCGGGCTCAACGATTGAATATGCGCCACCCGCGCCACAACATAAACCGTCATCGTCAAGTTCGATCAAGTGAGCCACTGGAGCCAAGATTGATCGAACGGCAATGTGCGCTTTTTGGACATGGCGTAAATGACAGGGGTCTTGAATGACAACATCAATTTTGTCGGTATCGGACATGTGCGCTGCGATGATTGAATTCATGTGTGGTTCGAGCCACTCATGAACATCGAAGACTCGTTCGCTGAACGCGACAGCTTCGGAGGTGCCGAGAAGATGTCCGTAGTCCTTGAGTGCTGCACCACAACCGGCCGAATCAACAACTATGGGGGCCGTACCAGGCATCGATGTCATCACTGACCTAGCGAGTGTTTGAGCCTCGTGAGTAAGTCCGGCGTGAGAATGAAGAGCTCCGCAACAGGCTCCCGCTTTACTTGGTACACCGAAGGTGCAACCTGCAGCTTGGATGAGTGCGGCCGTTGAACGATGAGTAGACCGCTGCCATGCATCCATGACGCATCCCGTAAATAACCAAACATCGGGGTTCGTTGAAGTCGGCGCAATGGGTGCTCCAAGACGAATTGGCAGGGTCGATAGTCCAGCCCGCTTCGGGATGAGGTGGAGTCGTTGTCCGATCGCCAAAAGAGGTGTACCGATCAACAGCAAACGGTGATGACGCAAGAGCCGTAATCCGAATCTTTGCCACCACGGAGCGGTTCGACGTTGCCGAGCCATTTCATTCTTTGCTGCTTCGATCAATCTGCCGTAAGGAACACCGCTCGGACAAGCTGGTTCGCAACCGCGACATTGCACACAAGTATTCAGAATTTCGCTGACGTGTTCATCAATTTGTAGACCCTCATACTGGATTGCCCGAATGGTGGCTATTCGACCCCGCGGTGAAAGCGCTTCTTCATTGGAGACGCGAAAAGTAGGACAGTGAGGTAGGCACAGCCCGCAACTCACGCACGTTGATAACTCGTCGTCGGCCCGCAACTCACGCACGTTGATAACTCGTCGTCGGAGAGAGCAAGTGGACGTGTGGACATCCCTCATACCGTACCTTCCTGACTGACCGTGTCTGCGTCTAGTCTGAGCGATATGGCTATCTTGACTCCCCCGCAGTATCTGTCTTCGCTCCGAAGTTCTATAGACGACATGATCAAGCTCTCAACGGGAAATCTTGATGTTGACGTCAGCGATTGTCCCGGATGGAAAGTCGCAGATCTTGTCGGTCACGTTGGTCAGGTTTTTGCCATGGTGGATGCGATCGTTATCCCGCGATCTCAAGTTCGAATCGGGCCTGGCATCGAGGCAAAGCCAGTTGACGGGCAAGGCGTTTTGGATTGGTTCACGTTGCGATCCGAATCGGTGCTTCACAGTTTAGAAAATGTTGATCCGACCGAGGCATTGTGGACCTGGTCTGACCGCCAAGACGCAGGCTTTTATTTTCGGCGGATGGCGAACGAAGTAGCGGTTCATGTGTGCGATCTACAGCGAGCGTTGTCCCGACCTGTTGCAATGGACCGTTCGTTGGCCTGTGACGGCATTGATGAGTTGTACATCGACATGCTTGCCAATTGGGCTCGACGAAACGGCCGCGAATTTCCTCGGGGATCGTTACATCTTCATTGCACGGACGGCGAGGGCGAATGGCTCATAGTTCCGACCGAAGATCAAGTTGTTGTCACTCACGAACACGCCAAAGGAGACGTGGCCTGGCGGGGTTCGGCGGTTTCACTCATCTTGTCGGCCTGGGGTCGTACTGAAACCGGAATAGAAGTTTTCGGCGATGCGAATATCTCCGATCAATGGTTGAATTTCGCTCCGTAGTCAATCTCAGACGGCTTGCCACATGGGGGCTGACGGATCGTTCCTCCACCATTTCATGCGGTTCTCAGCCTCGGCTCGTGCAGGCTCTGATGTGAGGCCAGCACGCCAACGCATCAACGTCGCCGAAAGAAGCCGCAATTCGGCAAGGGCCGTCGCCAAGTCGTTGGATGAAAAATCAGACTCGTATCCGAGCGCAAATTCGGGATAGGTCGTGGCGTCACCGCCCCAACGTGATGACCAAGTCAGCAAGGCCGCATGATCCCATTCGCGCGGCGCTACTGAGAGCAAATCCCAATCGAGCAAAACCGGTCGACCGGTTGAGCGGTCGACGATGACGTTGCCGGGATGGATGTCGCCATGGCACAGTGTCGCGTGACTTGTTGACAATTCAACATCACAATTTTGCGCATCGGTTAGATAGGGACGGAGAGACTGCCAACGCTCACTCAGGATGGCGTGGTCATCGTGTACAAATGTTGGTCGCAATTCTTCGAGCAGTTGATCAAAATTCCACCATGGAAATGATGTTGCCTTTGGTAACGGATAAAACTTCGCGATGGTCTCTGGATCAATGTCGTGCAAGTGTCGGACAAAAGTTCCGATTGTCTGCCAATTGACGGGTTCTTCGAAGTCGGGTTCGATGAATTCCCATAAAGTGATTTCTATTTCGTCATGACGAAATGGCGTGTGACTGATCGGTGCGGGAACTTCAAAGCCAAAATTTTGTAAATAGTGAGCGAACTCAATTGCTGGCAGAGTCGTTCCCGTTGGTCGACTGACGCGCATGATTACTGGCCCATCTGGTGACGTCGCTTGGTAAACGCCATTCATTGATTGGCGTATCAATGAAATGTCACTCAACTTCAACTCAGAACTGCAACGTTGAATCCCCTTTTTGACCAGATTTTCATCGACGACTGAAATGGGTGTAGCGACAAGTGGCAATTCAGCGAACTGCATTATTGGGTCATTCCCGAAATGAGGTTGATACCCGGATTGAGTCGTCCCGTCGGATTGAACTCGTGCAGTATCCGCTGATGGATCAATGCAACTGGCGGTTCTATGTCTGGCGATTGTGTCGGTGCCTTGCTATGGATTATTCCGACACCTGCTTCAACTATGAGATGGGAATCTTCGGTCTCAGAGGAAAAAAGTTTGGAGAGTTGTACCGGAGATACAGAACGTCGGTACGGAAACGAACGTAGATCTGGAGGTCCAGATACTTCAACGATATTCGCAAGTATCGGAGTTAATTGTTTGATGGTGTCATCGCAATCTAGTGGATGTCCTTCAATACAAAACCAAACACTCTGTCCGTTCGTCAGTACTGATGCTGGTCGGTAAACCCGTTGCAGAATCGCATCTGTGGAACTCATTGACGTTTGTTCGATGTAGAACCACCGCGATGATCTCGGTAGAGGTCGTGTCCGCAAAATGGTCTCGCCTATAAATCCGAGTTGTCCAAATGAACCGACGAAGAGTCGACAGAGATCAAACCCGCTGACATTCTTAACTGTGGGACCACCCGCCATGACGACATGGCCATCATGATTAACAAAACGAACCTGTAACAAAGTGTCGCGCAGTGCTCCACGACCAAGTCGATAGATGTCCCCGTGACCCTGAGCGAGTGCTCCCCCAACGGTTCCTGAGTCTGAAGACTTCAATGGAAGATTGACGTATTGGCCAACTGCGCCGAGTGCATCTTGCAGTTCGTTGATCGGGGTACCCGCACCACAAACGACGGTCATCTCATCAGGTTGTAAATCGTAAATACCGCTAGGTGCTTGCACCTGTCGCACTCCGGTCGGAGCTGTGACCCGTGTTTGTTGACCAATGATCCATGCGGGACCCGCCGTTTGATCTCCGACGGACTCGGCAAAGCTTGTGAGATCTACACCCACATTCCCTCCCCGATGTCATGGGCGTCGCCACAACGCGATGGGCTGGGAAGAACTTTGAAAGGATTTGCAATTCCGAGCGGGTCGAAGGCAGATCGCATCGATGCTTGTGCCTGTAGATCGTGTGGTCCAAACATCATGGGCATGAAGTCGCGTTTCTCTAAACCGATTCCGTGCTCGCCCGAAAGAACTCCCCCAGCTTCAACGCTGACGCGAATGATTTCTTGTCCAGCTGAGTGAACGCGTTCCATGACACCAGGCTCGCGTTTGTCAAACACCAAAAGTGGGTGCAAGTTGCCGTCCCCGGCGTGAAAGACATTGAGGACCAACAGGTCGTGCTCGCGAGCGATTCGGTAGACCTCTTGGAGTACTTCGTTAAGTTTGCGGCGTGGAACAACCGTGTCGTGTAGGTAGTAGTTCGGCTTGATACGGGCGATAGCACCAAAGGCTGTCTTTCGACCTTTCCACAAAAGCGCCCGCTCGGCTTCGTCTTGGGCGACTCGAATTGTTCGCGCACCATGAGAACGCCCGATATCGGTGATTCGCAGAGCCTCTTCATTGACCGCATGAGGTAGCCCTGAAACTTCGACCAAGAGTGCCGCCGCAGCATCTGTAGGAAGACCTGCATGAATATATGCTTCGACTGCTTCAAGACACAGTTGGTCCATCATCTCAAGTGCGGCCGGCACCATACCCGCAGCGATGATCGCGCTCACAGTTTCTGCACCAGATTGAACCGTGGTGAAGTCCATTAACATGGTCTTCACTGCGGTGTAGTTCTGCGTCAGGCGAACGCAGATCTTGGTGGTGATACCGAACATTCCTTCACTGCCGATAAATGCACCGCGAAGGTCGAGCCCGTGAGGCTCAGGTTCTTCACCACCGAGCATGACAAGCGAACCATCTGACAAGACAACTTCGCAGGCCAAGATATGACTTGAGGTGACACCGTCAGCCAAGCAATGAGGGCCTCCAGAATTGTTGGCGACGTTTCCGCCGATGGTGCAACTTTGTTGACTGCTGGGATCAGGGGCAAAGTGTAAATCGTGTTGTGAGACCTCACGGGTGAGATCGAGGTTGAGCATTCCGGGCTCGATCCAGGCGAGTCGATTCACCGGGTCAACAGAAATCAAACGATTCATTTTCGCGGTTGAAATGACGACTGATCCATCGATGGGAGTTGCCCCACCAGCGAGGCCAGTACCTGACCCACGAGCGACGAACGGTTGATTGAACTCAGCGCAGATACGGACGATTGCTTGCACTTCATGAGTCGTTACCGGAAAACAAACGACGCCAGCACGACCTTTGATATTTGAAGCGTCGCTCTTGTACAGATCGATATCGGCGGCTTCGGTATGGACCCGACGAGGATCTAGTGCTTGACGTAACTGATTGACCAATCTTTGGCTGATTGGTTGAACGTAAACATCACTCGTCATCAGAGATGGTGATCTTTTCAACTACGGACGTCGGTGTCGGCTTAAACGTGAACGCCGAGGCTGTTTGGGATCGTCAACCTGCCGAAGAACGATGACTCGACCTGGTTCAACTCGTTCACCATCGACCAGC
>JBEDJE010000118.1:0-4998 GCA_041172985.1 Actinomycetota bacterium | reverse complement strand
CGACGATATTGCTGTCATGTATCTCGGCTCAATCGTCGAGTCGGGGCCGGTTCGTGAAGTGTTTGCCAATCCGCAACACCCGTATACGCAAGCGTTGCTTTCGGCGGTGCCGATTCCTGATCCGAAAGTCGAGCGTGTACGCAAGCGAATTTTGCTGCAAGGTGAATTGCCAAGCCCAGCGAATCCGCCCTCAGGTTGTCGCTTTCACACGCGTTGTCATGTTCGGGCGACTTTGTCACCTGAACTTGCGGCACGTTGCGCCAGCGAACGACCATCGCTTTCGTCGAGCAAGCATGGCGCTGTTGCCTGCCACGCCCCGCTGAACTAACTCAATCTCAGCACGACAATCTAAGGTTGTCGCGTGAACAGCGAATGGCAAGAGGTCGATGGCGCTCTGCATAAAAAGTTCGAGTTTCGCAACTTCGCCGAGGCATTTGCGTTCATGACCAAAGTTGCGGCGGTTGCCGAACAACAAAATCATCACCCAGACTGGTCAAATAGTTGGAACATCGTCGAAATTTCGCTTTGCTCACACGACAAGGGCGCAATCACTCAGCGTGATCACGATCTTGCCAATGCAATAGACGAACTGCTGGCATAAAAGTTATGCAGAGCGTATTCAAACAAACAAAAAAGTTTCCCGGGCGGTGGGTGCTTGCCGCATGTTTCACTTTGCTTACGTTTTCTTCTGGCCTCGGTTTCTACGGGCTAGCAGTTTATTTGCAAGCCTTCAGCCGTGAACTGGGCTGGTCGGTTTCGTCAATCTCATTAGCTACAACATTCTTTTTCTTGGTCGGTGGCATCTCGGGTATTCCAATCGCCAAGTTCATCGCCAAACACGATGTTCGTTTAATGATCATCCCTGGCGCAATTGTTGGAGCCCTCGCGCTTTTTGCGATGCGCTATGTCGAACATCGTTGGCAACTATTTATCGTCTATATGTTCTATTCACTTGGTTGGTCGGCATCAGGAATGGGGCCAGTCACGACAGTGGTTACGCGATGGTTTCAAGTGCGCCGAGCAAGCGCACTGGCGATCGCGTCGACAGGTTTATCAATGGGCGGCATTGTTGTTACGCCGTTTATCAAGTGGATTCTCGACTCTCAAGGCATTCGCAATGGTTCACCCTGGCTCGCGCTCATTTGGTTTTGCGGCACCGTGCCAGTCACGCTCTTTTTGTTGCGCGCGTTTCCGCAACCTTACGGTTGGATGCCCGACGGCGCGCGCACCGAGCCTGGCCAAGTCGCCGAAGTCACCGGCACACCGTTGGCAGATGCGGTGCAAAGCAAGTTCTTCAAAGCGGTCACGTTCGGTTATATTTTCGCACTCGGTGCACAAGTTGGTGGTGCGCTTCAACTCGTCAAACTTGTTGAAGAACGCACCAATCGATCAACTGCGACAATCGCAACAATTGTTCTTTCGTCGATGTCGATTATTTCGCGATTTGCTGCCGGGCGCGTTATTCCCAAACTAAACATGACACGATTTACGGTTGGGCTCGCCGCGATGCAAGGCATCTCGCTTGCGAGCATCGGTCTAATTAACAATCGTCTCGGGTTGTTGATTGCGATCGGCTTGTTCGGCATCACGATCGGCAATATGGTGATGATGCAGTCGTTGTTGCTGGCCGAGCGTTTTGGTGTGCGCGATTATCCGCGGATTGCAGCTCGTTCTGGTTTGATTTCTTTTTCGGGCACAGCGTTTGGGCCGTTGCTTCTTGGCTGGCTCTATGACGTTGCTGGTGGTTATCGATCGTCGTATCTCGCGGCTGGTCTTTGTTCGGTTCTTGGCGCGCTGCTATTTTCACTCGCTGGGTCGGCATCAGAGCAAGACATTAAGAGTGAAGTTATATCCTCATAAATATGTCTGATGTTCATCCAAATACTTTGCGCGTGATTACTGCGGCTCGCGAAGCTGGCCTCGAGATTACGACCCGCAGGTTTCCCGAAGGCACCAAGACTGCTGCCGATGCAGCTGCGGCAATTGGCGTTGTAGTTGGTCAAATCGTGAAAAGCCTGGTCTTTGGTGTGGATAACGAAATCGTGATGGCGTTGGTAAGCGGGTCAAATCAATTAGACGAAAAAAAACTTGCTGCAGCCGCCGGCGGCGCTAAGTGTTCGCGTGTCGATGCCGATGCAGTGCGCGCAGCAACTGGTTATCCGATTGGTGGCGTGCCTCCCTTTGGTCACAGCACACAACTGCGCGTGTTCGTTGATCCAGACTTGTTGCAATACGACGAGGTGTGGGCTGCTGCGGGAACGTGGAACGACAACTTTGGTGCTGCACCAGCAGACATCGTGCGTGTTGCTGGCGGAGTAGTGACCGACCTGAAGCGTTAAAGCTTGGGATATCCAAAGGCTCTAGTATCTGATTTATGGGGCGTGTCTACAAAGAAATCTCGAGCGAACTTGCTGAATGGATCGGTCGCCAGAAGATGTTCTTCGTTGGTACTTCGCCGTTGTCGGAATCAGGGTCTGTCAATATCTCTCCAAAGGGTTACGACACTTTTCGGATTGTTGATTCGCAAACTGTTGCATACCTAGATCTCACTGGAAGTGGCGCCGAGACGATTGCACATTTGCGCGAGAATGGTCGTATCACATTCATGTGGTGTTCGTTCGAGGGGCCTCCAAGGATTGTGCGAATACATGCGCGGGGAAAAGTCGTGTCTGCAGACGACGTTTCGTTCCAAGGGGTATTTGATGAGATGCCTGGTGCACGTTCGATCATTGTGGCTACAGCAGAAAGAGTTTCAGACTCGTGTGGGTATTCCGTTCCCGTTATGAAATATGAGGAAGAGCGGTCTCGCCTCAGGGAGTGGGCCGATAACAAGTCCGAAGAGGAACTCAATGATTATTGGAAGGAGAAGAACTCGGCGTCCATTGATGGACTCCCTGCTCTTGATTGATGGTCAAGTGGTGAGATCAACTCGTTGAGTTGCTTAAACCAATAGTGGCGTTCCGCCGTTCGGTCACAGCACACAACTGCGAGTGTTTGTTGATCCGGACTTGTTGCAGTACGACGAAGTGTGGGCAGCGGCAGGAACATGGAACGACAACTTCGGCGCTGTACCAGCAGACATCGTGCGCGTGGCCGGCGGTGTGGTCACCGACCTGAAGCGGGTTTAGCAACTTGTTGACTGGTTTCGGGCGGCCAACTTATGATTTTTAGATGGCGAAGTCGATTAGGGATCAGTTGACCGGCGGAACAAGAACATCCGTTGGCGAATCTGAGGCAGTGGTGAAGAAGGCTCTTTCCTCTTCCGCATTGCGAGATGAGATTTACGATTTATTCCTCGATGATGATCCTGTTGTCGCGATGAGAGCAAGTTACGTAGCGATGAAGTTGGCGCAAACTGATCCTTCGACTGCTCAAGAATTCAAGAAGTTGCTTCTCAAAAATCTTTCTCACTACACGCAACAAGAAGTTCGGTGGCATGTGCCGCAGTTGTTGGTTCATTTGAAACTCACTGCAGCAGAGCGACGTAAGGCCTATGAGGTTGTGATGGAGTGGTCCGAGACCGACGCGAGCAAGATTGTGGCCTACTACGGGTTGCAGGCGGCAGCGGACTTCGCAGAAGTTGACGATGCGTTACTTGAAGATTTCATTCCGAGGTTGCGAAAACTAAACGCTCGTGGGGCAAAGTCGGTCTCAAATCGTTGTAAGAAAATCGCCAAACAGTTGGAGATTGAGCTCTAGCAACTTTATTTTTCTCAACCGACCGCTGCGTGCCTCCCTTTGGTCACAGCACACAACTACGTGTATTCGTAGATCCGGACTTGTTGCAGTACGACGAGGTGTGGGCTGCTGCGGGAACGTGGAATGACAACTTTGGTGCGAATCCGAATGACATTGTTCGTGTTGCTGGTGGAGTAGTCACCGACCTGAAACGTTCATCCCTGTAAGTTGAATACATGGTTCTTGAACATGCACTCCTAGATGTCATCTCGGGGTTAGAAGTCGAGTTCGAGGAGGCTTTCTCTCGCGCTCGAGAAATCATCTCAAATTCACCTGGTTTCATTAGCCTGAAGATTGTCCGAGGGATTGAGCGGCCAAGCTCGTATCTACTACTCGTTGAGTGGGAATCGCTCGAGGATCACACGATTGGGTTCAGACAGTCCGCTCGATATGCGGAATGGCGGGAGTTGTTGCACCACTTCTATGACCCGTTCCCAGTCGTCGAGCATTTTCTCGAAATCCAGTCTTAAATCCCAAGGTGGTCTTCGTCAACGACTTTGTGTGACAACAACTGTTGCTAGAAGGGTTGTCTAAACCAACGGAGGCGTGCCTCCCTTTGGTCACACAACCCAACTGCGTGTGTTCGTTGATCCCGACTTGTTGCAATACGACGAGGTGTGGGCTGCTGCGGGAACATGGAATGACAGCTTCGGTGCTGCGCCGGCAGAAATCGTGCGTGTTGCCGGTGGCGTAGTCACCGACCTGAAACGCGCTTAGTAAAAGTCTTGAGCTGTGAAATAAAGTAGTCACATGGCAAATAGCGATGAAACAGGCAGAGTGCTTCGTGCTTATGCAAAGGCATGGCTCGCATCAGATCTTGAAAAGGTGTTGGCCTCGTACCACGATGACATTGAACTGCATTACATGGGGGAGAGTCCGCTTGCTGGAACTCATCGCGGGCGTGATGCCGCATTCGCAGTTCTTGCTCAGGCTTCTACGCGAACTGCTCGCAAGTTGATCGAAGTTGAGGATGTCCTCGTGGGGGATTCTCTTGGTGCTTTGATTGCTGTTGAAGAACTAGGTGACACCGCCAAGCGAGTGCATCGTGTTTTGTTGTACAGAGTGCAAGATGAGAAGTTGCGCGAATGCTGGCTCTTCGACGAGGACCAGCGATTTATCGACCAAATGTGGTCCAAGGAAGGATGAACAAATGTTAGAGATGCGAGTTTTGTGTGAGAAGTGCTCTGATACCTTGACCGATGCTGGAGATGCGCTCATCTGCAGTTTTGAGTGCACTTTCTGTGTGGACTGTGGACAACT
>JBEDJE010000117.1:4432-8945 GCA_041172985.1 Actinomycetota bacterium | reverse complement strand
GATCGTCACCCTGGTTGCCTCTCGTCATTCAGACATCTCAGAAACTGAACTGATCGACTATGTGAAGGATCAGATCGCGACGTACAAAGCGCCACGTCGCATTATCTTTGTTGATGCGGTGTATCGCAGTCCGTCGGGCAAAGCCGATTACCGCTGGGCTAAAGAAATCGCTCTGCAGTAACTTGCCATGTGCATGCGGTTCAGTTGAACCGAATCAGCTGAATTTGGCGCTGGCCTTGAAGTCGGGGCCGTACACGGGTGCTGTGGCATCGATGCGATGCTTACGACTGACTGCTGACTTCAATCCATACTTGCCCAGCAGTTCGCGCATGTTGTGATAGTTCGGATGATCAAAGTGTGCGGCCAAAGTTTCTTCATCGGCCCACAGTTCGTAGACCTGAATATGATCGGGCTCGCAGGGGTCGGCTGCGAAGCAATACGCGATGCAGCCGGGTTCTTCGTCGCGAGTTGCCTGCTGATATTTGACCGAATCGGCAACTGCGGCGTCGCGGGCCTACCTTATTCGGCGACTGGGCTGAGGCGTGAGTCCTGGTGCCGGGTGGCGTATTCTTCAGTCTGTTCATCAGTTGAGGTGGACGAGAGGGGCCGTCATGTTTGCTGCATTGATTACTGGGTTGAACAAAGTTGAGATGGTTGAATTTCCGGATCCGACTCCTGCACCCAAGGGCGTTGTTGTCGACATCGCGTTTTGCGGAATATGCGGTACTGATATTCACGCGTACCAGTCAGGTAATCCGTATAACCCCGCGATCTGTGGCCACGAGTGGTCGGGGACGTTGAGTGCAGTTGGCTCCGATGTTAAATCTTTGAGTGAAGGCGACCGTGTCGTCGTTGCTGTCGCCCCGGCGTGTGGTCAATGTGCTCCGTGTCGCGCTGGCCAAGCCGATCGGTGCAATGTCTCTTTGATGTCAGCTCTGGGTCGTGATGCTTCGGCGCCAAAGCACGGTGGATTTGCGCCGCGCATTGCCGTTGATGCATTGAGAGTGGTGAAAACCAACCCACTGTTAAATGATGCGCAGGCTGCTCTGGTCGAGCCGACAACTGTGGCTTTTCATGCGGTACGTCGAAGCGGTATTCGTCTAGGCGATATCGCAGTGATTCAAGGTGCCGGACCAATTGGTCTAGGTGCGATGCAATGGGTCAAGGCTGCTGGTGCAGGTGTCGTGATCGTCGTTGAACCAAATGATCAGCGTCGCGCTTTAGCTATTGAGCTCGGGGCTCACTACGCAGTCGTTCCTGGCGCTGAAGCCATGGTTTGGGCGCCGACATTGTGTATGAATGTGTTGGTCGATCATTTGCGGTGCAATCGGCGGTTGACTTGGCTCGTCGTGGCGGATCAATGTGTTTAATCGGTCTCGCCGATCAAGATGCTCCGATTACTCCAGTGACTTGGTTGATGAAAGAGATTTCAGTGTCTTCAGCGTTGGCGTACAACCACGAAGAGTTTGAGATGTGCATGGGCATGATTGCCGATGGACGTTTCCGCACCGAGCCGTTGCATTCATTGACAGTTGGACTCGACGGACTTGATGGAGCACTTGCCGATTTAGCGAGTGGCACATCAGTTCATACGA
This sequence comes from Actinomycetota bacterium, assembly GCA_041172985.1. Lineage (GTDB taxonomy): Bacteria > Actinomycetota > Acidimicrobiia > Acidimicrobiales > Ilumatobacteraceae > Casp-actino8. Next base: position 7,350 of record JBEDJE010000117.1, on the reverse strand, counting down.
AGATTTTGGTTGACCCGCGAATTTAAGAACGGCGCAAATTAGCCGTTTTCGCGCACGCCAGCCTCACGCATCATTGCGGTGGGCTGACGATGAAAGCGTCCGGTGCCGCCAAGAGTTGTTGCGCCTGCGTCGACGACCAATGTATGTCCGGTGATGTAACGCGCTTCGTCGCTGGCAAGGTACACCGCGGCGTTAGCGATGTCCTCGGGTAAGCCTGCGATACCGAGTAATGAACCCTTGGCAATATGTTCCGCGGTCGCGTCCAGTTGATCGGCTTCTCCGGTCATAACAGCCGACGTCATTGCAGTGGCGGTGTTTCCTGGTGAAATGGCATTGACGCGGATTCCGTCACCTGCGAGTTCTGAAGCAACCGACTTGGTGATTCCGATGACTGCGTGTTTGCAGGCGGTGTAGCAATGCGGTCCGAGTCCGCCGAGGATTCCGGCGGTGCTTGATGTTGAGATAATGACACCGCTTCCTTGCGGAACCATATGGCGCGATGCGTGCTTCATGCCGAAATACACACTGTTCAAGAGAATTGCAAGCGTTGTTGAACATGATGTCAATACGCCCGAATTCTTTGACAGCAAGATCAACAGCCGCAGCAACTTGATCTTCGTTCGTGACATCGGTGTGGATGTATCGGGCGTTGGCGCCGAACTCTTTGGCCAATGCAAGACCAGGTTCATCTTGGATGTCGGCGATGATGACTTTGGCGCCTTCTTCAATAAATCGACGAACAGTCCCGGCACCGATACCGCTTGCGGCTCCGGTGATGACTGCAACTTTGTCTTGTAAGCGACCTTGAGTTCCCATGATGACTCCGAACGTTTGTGAGTTGATGTTTGAGCAATACCTCTGTGCGACACTGCCCGCATGTCCCAACCTAATCCGCGGACCCTGGGTGTCGAAGAGTTGATCTTGGGCCATTTCAGTTTGGCGCCTCAAGTCGCTGCGTTGGCGACTGGTATGCGAAAGTTCTTTTGAGGAGAAATTCAATGTACGAACAAATGGGTCTTGAATATCGAAACAGTCGTTTGCGGATGCAAGAAATAGCGGCGTCGTTGAGTAACGACGAGGCCAACACGATTGTCGCGGCATGTCCCGAATGGACCGTGAAGGATCTCTTTTCGCATGTCACCGGGTTGGCAGCCGACCTCGGTTCGGGTAAAGGTCCCACCGGGGATAGCCAGGTTTGGGTCGATGCGTTAGTGAGTGACCGCGCCAGTCGTTCGTTGGCCAGCGTTGTCGATGAATGGAATGAAGTTGGTCCGGCTTTTGAAGCAGCCATTGACGCAATGCCAAAGCGTTTGTGGGCGCTGACGTATGACACTGTCGTGCATGAACACGATTTAAGAGCAGCTATCAAGAAACCAGGTGCGCGCGATTCTGAAGGAGTGAAAGTTTCGGCGGTCCTCGGACTGAAGTTGGTGAAGGGCGATTTGGCCGCGAAATCGCTTCCGGCGTTTCGAGCGATCATCGATGGAATTGAGCACAATGTCGGTGAGGGCGAACCAGCGTTGACCTTGACCGCATCGGCTTTTGATACCTTGCGCCTGCTCGGAAGCCGTCGAACGTTGGCAGAAATGAAATCGGCGAAATTCGCTGGTGATCTCGAGATGATGTTGCCTGGCATTACCCATATGGATCTACCGGCCACCAGCCTCGGCGAGTGAACGAATCGGTAAATGAAATAGTTGTTGCGCCCGCTGAGGTATGACAGCGCTACTTACTATGAGTAGATTTGTTCCCGCACCGCCGAACATCCGGCGATCTGAAAGGGGATCAACTCATGGGTCAGTTCACAGGTAAGACAGTTCTTATTACCGGAGCTTCATACGGTTTGGGCGAGGGCTTCGCCGAAGGATTCGCCAAAGAAGGCGCCGATTTAGTTTTGACAGCACGTAGCACCGAGATGCTTGAAGTTGTCGCCGAGCGTTGTCGCAAGCTGGGCTCGAAGGTCACCGTTGTGACTGGCGATGTTTCGGTCGAAGCCGACGTTGTCCGTGTCGTCGAAACGGCAATCAAAGAGCACGGCAAGATTGATTCACTGATCAACAACGCTGGTGTTGGCGACATGCGTGGTGTTTCACCCGAAAACTTCGACATGGCCACATGGAACTGGATCATTTCAGTCGACCTCAATGGCGCCTTTATGTACATGCGCGAAGTTGGACGCCACATGCTTGAGCGTCAGAGCGGAAACATTGTCAATATCTGTTCGATCATGGGTAGTGGTGCCAACGAAGCCAACATCATCGCCTATACGGCGGCCAAGGGTGCCTTGCGCAACTTGACTCTGCAGCTCGGTTGCGAATGGGCCGACCGCGGAGTTCGCGTGAACTCGGTGTCGCCTGGCTTCATCATTACTGAAATGGTTCGCCCAGCACTTGAGATGTTGGGTATGGACAAGTGGATTGCCAGCCGTACGCCGATGCGTCGTGTTGGCGAGCTTGAAGAAATCGTTGGACCAGTGATGTTCTTGGCGTCAGATGCCGCGAGCTACATCACGGGACATGACCTGTTGGTCGACGGTGGAACGAACGCCTCAAACGGCACGTATCAGATTCCGCCGATTCACCATGAGTGGAATAAGGACTCAGCCCCTCGCGTGGGTAAGGGTTACCCCGGAATCCAGCCTCGCCCCGAATGGTACGAAGCATTGGCGCCTGGTATCCCAGGCATCCACTATCCCATGCCAGAAGCGTAAAGAATTGTTGCTGGCTTGTCTTGTTGCTAGCTGAACGTTTAATTCATCAAGTCAGCAACGTGATGATCACGCATTGCTGCTTGTGCACGCTTGATCACTTCAGTCCACAATGCCATGGCGCGCTCGCTCGATGAGTCAAGTGTGCCAACGGCGTACACCGGAATAATCCATCCGTATAGAACTCCGACTCGATAGTCCTCCATGAACT
>JBEDJE010000117.1:0-4364 GCA_041172985.1 Actinomycetota bacterium | reverse complement strand
ACACCATTGGCGACGAGTTCGTCGTGGTACCCCTTGAGCAACGCTGCTTCATGTTCGCGACGAACGTCAATCGGCACGCTCTGGCTCATGAAATAACCGACGTCGTAAGCGCCACCGCCACGGCTACTGGTTTGGAAGTCGATGACCCACACATCGTCGCCCTCGCCGAAGAACAAGTTGTCGAGGCGATAGTCAAAGTGCACAATCGTGTTCGGCATTGCGGCAAATCGATCAAGTAGTTGATGAACATTGCTGCCAAATTTTTCCATCAACGGAACCATGTCGGCATCAATGGCATGAGCGAAAACCTGAAGGAAACCGGGAAGCGACTGCTCGTAAATACCAGCACCAATTTTCATGCCTTCGCTGTTGATTGCGGGCACCCACTCGTATGAGTTAAGACGTGGTGATTCCCAAAATTCGGCGTGCAAACGAGCAACAGTCTTCAACGCGTTCATTGCGTCTTTAGCATTCACGCCAACTGACTGGTCGCCTTCACGTAAGTGTCCCAAATCTTGCATGAGCAACACGTAGTCGTCGGTTTCGTATTCGGCCATGACTGCGTACGCCTGCGGAACAATGGTCAATTGCGGTGCGACTTCAGAATAAAAGCGGGCCTCACGTTCAAAGACTCGAGCGGGTCCGAGCATCCCGCGAATCATGGGGTCTTGGGTCGGGATCTTGCAAATGATGTCCTTGGGGCCAGGTCCGCCCGTATAGGTGACTTCGAGACGGCCAACTTCGCCCATGAAGCCGATACCAGCTCCCATGTTCTTTGCTTCAACGGTCGCGACAGTTGTAGTGGCGTCAATCGTGCCTCCTGAACGAAGAGCATTGGTCAGCCATTCGGCGGTAACGGACGCGGTGGTTGTCGGCAATGAAGTCATGATTTCTCCTGAGGTAAACGCTGTACAGGGCACAAGGGTAGTGGATCGTGAGTTAATTAATCGTCGGGTAAGTTTCTTGGCTAAGGTCAGAACTAAGGTTTGACATGACTGTGAAAGCGGTCGTTCGTCGTCGTTCGTAAAGGGGAAATCATGGCTCAAGTTCCAGTCACTGAAGGTGTCTTCACCTGGCCATCAGAAACACCGCAACTGATCGGTAGTCGCTGCGTGGCCTGTGGAAATCACATGTTCCCCGTTCAGTCGGGTTGCCCCAAGTGCACTGGCGAAAAGACTGAGCAAGTGTTGCTCGGTCGTCGTGGCACGTTATGGACCTGGACGGTTCAGGGTTTTCCGCCCAAAGCACCCCCTTATGCCGGTGATGTCGACCCCAAGACTTTCAAGGCCTTCGGTGTTGGCTACGTCGAATTGCCCGGTCAGATCAAAGTTGAAGCTCGCCTGACCGAAGCCGATCCGGAAAAACTGAAGATCGGTATGGAGATGGAGATGGTCATCGTTCCGCTGTCGACCGATGCCTCCGGAAATGAAGTTGTCACATTCGCATTCGCGCCGGTGGCGTGAGAATTTATTATCAGACATTGAGTCAGGGAGAAAACAATGAGTACTGAAGTCGCCATCGTCGGAATTGGAATGCATGAGTTTGGTCGCACCGAAGGTGTGTCGGGTATGGAGCAAGGCGTCATCGCTGTTCGCCGTGCCTGTGCTGATGCTGGAGTGAAGTGGGAAGATGTCCAATTCGCTTTCGGCGGTTCGGCTGCTGCAGGTGCTGCTGACACTATGGTGTCGCAACTCGGTTTAACCGGTCTGCAGTTCATCAACGTTGCTAATGGTTGCGCCACTGGTGGCTCCGCTTTGTTCTCGGCGTACAACACCATTCGTTCGGGAGTTTTTGATCTTGGTATCGCAATCGGTTTCGATAAGCACGAGCGTGGAGCATTCCGTGTCGACACCCGTGGTGCTGGTCTCGGCAACTGGTACGGCGCATCGGGTCTTGCGCTCACAACTCAGTTCTTCGGAATGAAGATCAACCGTTACATGCACGAGTACGGAATTTCGCATAGCACCTTGGGCAAGGTTTCCGAAAAAGCATTCCGCAACGGATCAATGAACCCCATGGCCTGGCGCCGTAAGCCGATTTCCGAACAAGAAGCCCTTGATTCGTTGATGTTGTCGTACCCGTTGACGCAGTACATGTTCTGCTCGCCTGGTGAAGGTGGTGTTGCCCTGATCTTGGCTCGCGCCGATAAGGCTCACCTGTACACCGACAAGCCGATCTTCTTGGATGCCGCAGTTGTTCGTAGCCGTCGCTTCGGAAGTTTCGAAGTGTTGGCGCCGTCTATCGCTCTTGAGCACAACGCTGGACCGACTGTTGACTCGTCAAAGGCCGCTTTCGAAATGGCTGGTATCGGACCAGAGGACATCGACATTGCACAGTTGCAAGACACCGAGGCTGGTGCCGAAATCATGCATATGGCCGAAAACGGATTCTGTGAACACGGTGAACAAGAGTTCATGATTCAGGCTGGCGAAACCGAAATCGGTGGCAAGTTCCCAGTGAACACTGATGGTGGTTGCTTGGCGAACGGTGAGCCGATTGGTGCATCTGGTTTGCGTCAGGTTTACGAAAACGTTCTGCAGCTTCGTGGTCAGGCCGGTGCTCGTCAGGTGCCTAATGATCCGAAGGTTGCGTACACGCATGTGTATGGTGCTCCCGGCATTTCGGGCGTCACCATTTTGTCACGCTGAGTCAATTCAAAATCATATGTCGCCTCATGTGGCGCAATTACTGAAGTAGCGACAGGAGAAATAGGCATGGCCATTTTGACGCAATCTCATTTAGCTGATCGTGGAAGCGAGATAGCTCTCGTTGATGAAACTCATAGCGTCACATGGGCCGAGCTTGACGAGCGAGTGAATCGTCTGGTGAATGGTCTTCGTTCGCACGGACTAGTAACTGGCGACACGATCGCAGTGATCGCTGGCAACCAGTGCGAATGGTTTGAAATCGCGATGGCTTGCGCCCACGGCGGATGGACGTATGTTCCGGTCAACTGGCATTGGGTTGCCGATGAACTTGCCTACGTCTATGCCGATGCCGAAGCAAAGGTCATCATTGTTGATCAGCGTTTTGATGCGACAGTTTCGGCTTCGCTCAAGGACGACCGCGCGAAGAATCTTTCTTTAGTTGTCGGTATCGGGACTACTGCTGATGCGGCAGTTCGAGGCGATTCACGGTTCATCGATTTTGAAACGGTGCTTTCTCAAGCAAGTGCTGATGAGCCAGCCGATCAAATGCTGGGCGGGCCGATGTTCTATACATCAGGCACCACTGGTCGGCCGAAGGGCGTGCGTGGAGCGTTATCGGGTGGCATGGCCATGACTCCCGACATTATGAAGTTCATTGCGGCTGGCTTTTCAAACTTCTTGCCGATACCGGGTCGAACCATGTTGTGCGGACCGTTTTATCACTCGGCTCAATGGGCATTCTCGTTCTTTCCGATGATCGGTGGATCGACAACTGTCATGCAACATAAGTATGACTCGGCGGCAATGTTGCAGATGATCGATCAGTACTCATGTACAAATGTGCACCTTGTTCCCACGCAAATGAAGCGATTGCTTGATTTGCCAGCTGAGGTGAAGAACGAATTCTCTGGAGCATCGTTGACGACCGTTTGGCATGGAGCAGCTCCGTGTCCTCCGGCTGTGAAGCGGGGACTCATCGACTGGTGGGGTCCGAAGATCACCGAGTATTACGGAAGCACCGAAGGATCAATTATCTCGACTGTTTCTTCGACTGAGTGGCTAGCCAAAGGTGGCAGCGTCGGCAAACCACTTGACTCGGTTGAAGTCATCGTGGTGAATGATGAGAGCGAGCGAGTCGCTCAAGGTCAAGAAGGAACGTTGTATTTCAAAAACAAGATGGGCACTGACTTCTCGTATCACAACGATGAAGCCAAGACTCGTGATTCGCATCTTGAGCCTGGAGTGTTTACGACGGGTGATGTTGGCTATATCGATTCCGATGGCTATCTCTGGTTGTCAGACCGCAAGATCGACATGATTATTTCTGGTGGTGTGAACATCTATCCAGCCGAGATCGAAGGTGTGATTGCGGCGCACCCCGCAGTTGAAGATGTCGCGGTCATCGGAGTGCCCGACGAAGAATTTGGCGAAAGTGTGAAGGCTCTCGTGCAAGTTACCGAAGGTGTCACTGCGACTCCCGAGATAGCACAAGCCATCATTGCTCATTGTCGTGAACTGTTGGCTGGATACAAAGCCCCACGTTCGGTTGATTTTGTACAACACATTCCTCGTACTGGAACTGGCAAGATTCAAAAGCAACCATTACGGGCGCCGTATTGGGAAGGTCACCAACGTCGCATCTAAGCGACGCTCTTCAGTTACTTTTGGTCGAATCACACAGCGAAAGAGGTTGTCATGGGAAAAGTTGATTACACC
>JBEDJE010000116.1:0-4366 GCA_041172985.1 Actinomycetota bacterium | reverse complement strand
GTTTACGTGCAGCCCTTGGTCCCGACTTTGATGCAACGATGCAACGACGCATCACTGTTGTCGCGGGTGACGTCGGAACTGACGGACTTGGTTTGTCTGATGAAGACGCCAAAGCGTTCGCTTCATGCGACACCATCATTCACTCGGCAGCGAGCGTTTCATTCGATTCACCGCTCGACAGTGCAGTCGAAGTCAACTTGCTCGGACCGATGCGTGTTGCCGAATTGGTCAATCGTGTTGGCCCACGAGCCGACGGAACCTTTCCTCATCTCGTTGCAGTGAGTACTTGTTATGTCGCTGGCAACCGACGCGGAACAGCACCAGAACAACTGGTCAGTGCTGGCCCATTCGATATTGGTCTGAACTGGAAAACAGAAGTAACTGCAGCTCGCCGTTTACGTGGCGATGCCGAAGCCGCAAGCCGTGCACCTGAACAACTCAAGAAGTTTCGTACTGAAGCGCGCTCCGAACTCGGCGCCGCTGGTGCGCCCGCTCTCGCCGAAAAGACCGAGCAGAATCGTGAGCGTTGGGTCAAAGATCAATTAGTCGAAGCCGGTCGTTCACGTGCAGCAAGTGTTGGTTGGCCAGATGCTTATGCATTTACTAAGGCTCTTGGCGAACAGGCGCTACACGAGACCAAGGGCAATGTTCCCGTCAGCATCGTTCGCCCATCAATCATTGAATCTGCATTGGCCGAACCATCACCAGGCTGGATTCGTGGCTTCCGTATGGCCGAACCGGTCATCATTTCGTATGCCCGTGGCTTGCTTGATCAATTCCCCGGAGTACCCGAAGGAACCGTTGACGTTATTCCTGTTGACATTGTCGTGGCGGCAATTATTGCGGTGGCAGCCCTTGGCCCAGAAGACGCACCACACATCACTCAAGTAGCGAGTGGTTCAACCAACCCACTCAAGTATCGAACACTTGTTGACAATGTGCGCGACTGGTTCACCGAACACCCCATCTACGACTCTGAAGGTCAACCAATCGTTGTCGCCGACTGGAAGTTCCCGGGTCGTGGCAAGGTTGAAAAGCAACTCACTCGCGCCAAGTCTTTGATCACCAAGAGTGAGAAGGTTTTGCAAGCACTCCCCTTGCGCGGCACTCAGGCAGATTGGTCGGCGAAACTTGAAGACAAGCGTGGCGACATCGAGCGCGCACTCGAATACGTCGAGCTCTATGGCTTGTACACCGAGTGCGAAGCGATCTATTCGGTCGACAACCTCTTGTCAATTAATGATCGACTAGACGATCACGATCGCAAGACATTTTGTCTTGATCCACGAGTCGTTCATTGGCCGACTTACATCTCAACGATTCACTTACCGTCAATTGTTTTGCACAGCCGCGTCAAGACGACACCAGGCAAGAGCACGCTCGATCGTAGCGATCGCCTTCGTAAGCAGATTCTTGATCCGAAGCGTCATGTCGCAGCCTTCGACCTCGAGAACACATTGATCTCCAGCAACGTCGTCGAAAGCTATTCGTGGCTCGCAACCCGTCGACTCAATTCGCCAGAACGCGTGCGTTACGTTTTGCGCACCATGAAAGAAGCACCCAACTTGCTCTCAATGGATCGCAAAGATCGATCTGACTTCTTGCGCTACTTCTATCGCCGTTACGAAGATGCTCCGGTTGAACAGATCGCCGAAGATTCACGCGAGCTTCTCGCTCAACTCATCATGACCAAGAGCTTCCCAGCGGGTCTTCGTCGTGTTCGTGAACACCGCGCCCTCGGGCACCGAACGATCTTGATTACCGGAGCGATGAGCTTTGCTGTCGAAGGATTGCGTCCACTCTTTGATGAAATCGTCGCCGCCGAAATGACCGTTCGCCCCGACGGAACATATTCGGGCGAACTTGCCAAGGTTCCGCCTACTGGCGAAACTCGCGCTCAGGTTTTGGCCGACTACTGCGCAGCCGAAGGTCTTCGTCTTGAAGAGTCGATCGCGTACGCCGACTCAAGCAGCGACTTACCCATGCTTGAAGCAGTCGGATTCCCGGTTGCCGTGAATCCCGAAACACGACTCGCAACGATCGCCCGTAAGCGCGGATGGCTCGTTGAAAATTGGGAGAAGTCACCAGGCGGTCCCCGTCCACGACTTCCACTCGGACCCATGATGTCTGAACGTGAACAAAAACGATTCTCGGTTCGTAATGGACGTAACTCATATAGGTCGTTCAAATGAGATGGTTGTCGAAATGAAAGCACTCAAGATTTCCCGCAAGACCGCCAAGTTTGCCGTGGCTCGTTTGATGAGTCCAGTAAGCACAATTGGTGCGGCAAAGTTTGGACCGTTGTCTTTAGTCAACGAATCGGCACCAACAATGCCCAATGCCGAAGGTTGGCATCGCATTCAGCCTCGGCTTACTGGCATTTGTGGAAGCGACCTTTCGCTAGTTGAAGGTCATGCCTCGACATACTTTGATGACTGGGTGTCGTTTCCATTTGTTCCGGGCCATGAAGTTGTTGCCGATTGCGACGATGGTCGTCGCGTTGTTCTTGAACCGGTACTTGGTCATGCATGTCGCGGCTTGCCGTTACCTTTTGAAGGCGCAGCGCCCGGAGACGGTGACGATTACGCCCACCTAGTCGGCGGACATCTCGAACCTGGCATTCAAACTGGATTTTGCACGTCGACTGGCGGGGGTTGGGCAACCGAACTCATCGCCCATGACAGTCAGCTCCATGAAGTACCCGACAGCATGAGCGACGAACAAGCAGTGCTTGTCGAACCAGCAGCTGGTGGAATTCACGCGGCACTCGCCACATGGCCCGCAGTACAAGCAGCGATTCAACGTGGCGAAACTCCGATCGTTGCCGTACTTGGTGCAGGGTCGATGGGACTGTGCGCCATTGCTGGCCTGCGTCGTTACGTTCCGCAAGTACGCATTATCGTTGGTGCTCGCTATCCGCATCAACAAGCATTCGCTCGATCACTCGGTGCCGATGTTGTTGTTCCGGCCGCCGAACTTGCGCGTGCGGTACGCCGCGAATCGGGTGGACATATTGTTGGCGATTACTTGTCGGGCGGTTGCCATGCAACCATCGACGCAGTTGGCTCATCAGACAGCATCATGGATTGCCTGAAGTTCACTCGTCCTCGTGGTCGCGTTGTTCTGCTGGGTATGCCCGCAGTCGTTTCGCTTGATCTCACTGGTTTGTGGCATCGCGAAACCGCTCTGATTGGCGCATATACGTACGGAACTGAATCAATGCCTGATGGCAGCAAGCGCCACACGTTTGATCTCGCGATTGAAACTGCTGCCGATTGCCAACTCAACCGACTTGTCTCAGCGACCTATCGCTTAGACGATTATCAAAATGCCCTTGCCCATGCCGCCGGCGCCGGTCGTCGTGGTGCAGTCAAGATCGTGTTCGACTTACGTGCGTCTGACGCCCGTAACAAGAAGGAGACAAACTAATGCCCCGTCCCGGATTTGTACTAGAAGTCGATAAGTCGACTCCCCCGATTCTCTTTTGGCGTGGTGAAAACTTCTCACTCGAGAAGTTGCCCGCTGGTCGCAGTCGCGTGATCTACGCGCCAGAGCCATTACCCGCAATTGAAGACGTTGATGGCGCTATTCGTCATGCATTACTCAATCCCATCGAGCAAGATCCGTTGCCCGAGCAGTTGTTCCCAGGCATGAAGCTCACCATCGCATTCGACGATGTCAGTTTGCCGCTTCCGAAAATGCAACGCCCCGACATTCGTCAGCGAGTCATTGAGGCAGTTCTTGATATGGCTGCCGATGCTGGTGTCGACGATGTCCACATCATCTCGGCATTGGCCTTACATCGCCGTATGACTGAAGACGAACTGCGCCACGCCGTTGGCGACCGGGTGTACGACGCCTTCGCACCTCGCGGAACTCTCTACCAACATGATGCCGAAGATCCCGAGAACTTGTCGTATCTCGGCACGACTCCTCACGGTGAAGATGTTGAGATCAACAAGCGGGCCGCCGAAAGCGATTTGCTCGTGTACGTCAACATCAACCTCGTCGCCATGGACGGCGGTTGGAAGAGCACGGCTACTGGCTTGTCGTCATACAAGTCGTTGCGCCACCACCACAATCCCGAGACGATGATTCATTCACGCAGTTTCATGGATCAACATCGCAGTGAATTGCATAAGAGCAACTGGCGCATGGGCAAGGTTCTTCTCGACAGTGGCGTCAAGGTTTTCCAGATTGAGACAACGCTGAACACCGACACTTTCCCGTCTCCCTTTGGCTTCTTGGCCAAGCGCGAATGGGAATGGAAGCCATCAGACCGCATGACGTTCTTGGCTTCGACGAAAGCATTGAACCGCACACCAACTCGTTTGGCCCGCAAGATCTTCCATTCAATTGAAGCCCC
>JBEDJE010000115.1:0-5743 GCA_041172985.1 Actinomycetota bacterium | reverse complement strand
TTCGATCCATGATCGGACCACCCAACCTTCGTTGTCGGGATTGAAACGATTGTTGTCATCGCGGTGGAACGAACGAATCGCGACATCGCGCTCTTGCGGTTCGAGTTTGATGATGCGTACTCGACCAAAGTTGGCTCCGACTCCGTCAACATACTTTTTGATCGTGGGGGCCATCGCCGCATTAGATGTCCAGAGAGCGTCCTTGTCGGTCTTGCCCTTATCCCAAAATCCACGACAATCAAGTTCACCATCGGCTGACGCAAGCGGAGCAAAGTTTGTGTCGCCGCCACTCTTCCAGTCCATGTATTCAAGTGACTCCCATTCATTGCTGGGAATTTCAACATCCATAGGGCGCAAAATGACAAAACCATCTTTTTCCAAAGCCGACATGCGGTAGTGCGGAGTCGCGAGAGGGATCGACACCGACCAGTGTTCTTTATTCGGCCAGAAAGGAGTGGTGCTGTCCGTGGTCATGGTTTCAGTCTACGAATCGCCACGAATGTATGCAGGGCACTTTGTCATGACCCCGCAGGGTCAGGGTGCCATTGTTGTTGAAGCGCCAGCGGCCGGAGCAGTTGTCGTGACAACTGCGGTTGTCGACGGGGCCGTTCCGTTACCAGGAATCGCCAACTTTTGTCCGGCTTGAATCGCATCGGCATTCGGTAGCCCATTTGCCGCAACAATGTCGGCGACAGCTACGCCGAATGACGCAGCGATTGCCGACAACGTATCGCCCTGTTGAACGGTGTAAAACTCTGAACTCGTCACAAGTGTTGTCGTTGATGATTCAAGCGGAATCGCCACAGTTGTCTCGCTCACCAATAACGGAAGAGTCTCAATAGATGTTGACTTGTCGCCACCACACGCACTGAAGACAGTCACAATGCTGATAATGCCAATGACCGATGCGATTGAACGAGTTTTCACAAAGCAAAGCGTAATGGGATTCTGGTGAGAAATATTCCCTATTTTCGGGGTTTTTTCTCACCAGAATTAAAACGAATCAAGTGTGACGATGGCTCACGTAATGGGCGAGCAATTCAAGTTCGACTTTGGCCGAGTCAAGAATCGGTAATGCCTTCAATGCATTGATCGCCTGATCGGTCAGCGAGCTAATCAGTGTTTCCATTTCACCGAGCGCGCCACAATCACGAATTGCGTCTTGCGCCCGTCGAACATCGTCGTCGGATAAGGCATCACGGCCGACTTTTTCAAGCACCTTCAGCTGACTTTCGTTTGCCCGTTCAACTGCGATGGCCATCAGCGGAGTCGGCTTGCCTTCACGTAAGTCATCACCGACCGGCTTGCCCGTTAACACCGTGTCGCCGAAAGCACCCATGACATCGTCACGCATCTGAAAGGCGTCTCCGAGTGGCAAACCATAGGCACTCAACAACGGGAGCAGTTCTTGCTGACGATCGGGAGCGGCCAACATCGCACCTAAATGCAACGGCCGCTCGATGGTGTACTTGCCGCTCTTGTACCGACAAATTCGTTCGGTCTTATAACGACGACGCTCGTTAAGAGACGTGCCGATGAGATCGAGTAGTTGACCGATATTCAGTTCGATACGAAGTTCATGCCAAATCTCGCGCGCTGCCAATGGTGCATCGCCCATGAGTTGATCGCTGTACACAAAGGCCAAGTCGCCAACCAAAATGGCAATGCCTTCTCCATAACGACGAGCCTCGCCGCTTCCGCCCGTGGTGCGATGTTGATCGGCAAAAACTTCATGCGTTACTGCCGCTCCGCGACGTGTGAGCGAACCGTCCATGATGTCATCGTGAAAAAGTGCGAAAGCATGAAGTAGTTCGAGCGCCGCACCAGTGTCGAGGCTCACTTGTGAATTGGGGTCTCCGCCAGCGCCGACGAAACCCCAGTGGCTGAAAGCCGGACGAAGTCGCTTTCCACCGGATGCCACCAGACGACTTATCTCGGCGACGGGGCTAGTTAAATCAGAATCAAAGCCCGACCAGCGAGCCTCTTCAACTGCCAGGAATGCCGAAAGATGTGACTCGGTACGCCGCGCGATGTCGACAAGAGATTGCGGAGGGCTTGAACTCACGGTGTCAGGTTAGAGGCGACTAGCCCTCAAGTCCGTTCACAACATTGTCAATCTGCAGTTTGGCATTACCGATTCGGTCACGACACAAACGAATGAGTTCAGATGCGCGTTCAACGCGACTTGCCAAAACATCAACATCCACATCGGTGCGTTCAAGTTCAGTCAAAATTGTTTCAAGTTCTTTGAGGGCTTCGGCGTAACCGATTTCTTCTTCTTTTTTCGTAGCCATGATGTCTCCTTTAGTTCACTGTGCTTGTGACGTCACCGTCATGAAGCGCTGTTGTCAAAATATCGCCAGTTGTAACGTCGCTCACATTGCGCACAATTGATCCATCGGCGCGACGCGTGATTGACCAACCTCGTGCAAGTACATTCTTCGGATCGAGTAGCCGAACTCTTGATTCAAAGTTGTCGATACGAACGTTGAAGTCGTTAATAAGTTGTGGGCCACGACGCGTCAGTCGCGCAATTCGATCACTCAGTCGTTCGTCGGCACGTTCGACTGCGGTACGCGTGTGAATGCCGATCTCGCGCGCCACGTTGTTTAGGCGATTTGTTGAATCTGTCAGTTGTTGAGTTGCCAAACGGGCAATTGCATCCCAATTTGCCTCGGTTTCATTGATGAAATCATTGACTCGTTCAATCAGTGCAACTGCGCATGCAGTCGGGGTCTTGTGTGCTTCAAAAGCCACATCATCGGCAACATGACGATCAATTTCGTGACCGATACCGGTGAATACCGGCAATGAAGATTCGGTAATCGCCAGCGCGATTGATTCAGCATCAAATGTTGAGAGTTCTGCTTTGCTGCCACCACCACGGATCACGACAATTGCATCTAAGTCATCACGCTGACCTAGACGTGTAACGGCCTGGGTGATTTCACGAACTGCATTGTCGCCTTGCACACTCACATTGGCGAGGTGAAGATGAAAACCTATTTCACTGCTCTCGATCTGATTCTTAAAGTCGGCCCATGCGGCGCTGGATCCACTTGTAACAACTCCCAATCGAAGTGGTGCCGGAGAGATGTCAACTTCTCGGTTGAGATCAAATACGCCCATCTCTTTGAGTTTGCGAATGAGCTCTTCGCGTTGCAGTGCAATTTCGCCAAGTGTGTAATTCGGGTCGATACCACGCATGATCATCGACAACTTGCCAAAGGCCGCGTAGAAATCGAGGTTGCCGTAAATACGAACCTTGACGCCGTTCACTAAATCGAGGCCACTCTTCATCAAGATGGGGCGCATCTTGGTCATTTCGCCGCCCCACAAGTTGACGTTCAACTGATTGCGCTTGCCGTCGGGGGTCTGCTCGACAAGAGTGAAATACGTGTGCGGGCCCTTCTTGCTGAGCCCCGAAATTTCACCCCAGACCCACAAGCCGGCGTCGAAGTTGTCGTTCAGGACCTCGTTGATCGCGTCGGCCAATTCAGAAATCGAATAAGTCAGCAGAACGTCCCCTTCGAATTCGTCCTCAAACTCGTCAAGGTCGTCTTCTAGGTCATCATCGTCAAAGTCACGGGGCATAGCAATAAAGAGTCTGCCCGATGGCGATGTAGTTTGGAAGACGTGACTGGAACACTTGTGATCTTGCGCCATGGTGAAAGTACCTGGAACCAAAAGAATCTCTTTACGGGCTGGCACGATGTGCAGCTCACCGAGAAGGGTCGTGGCGAAGCTGTCGCTGCGGGCCGCACCATGCTTGAGGCGGGCCTGTACTTCGATACCTCGCATACCTCACTGCTCGAGCGAGCGGTCTTGACCTGCAATATGGCCCTCGAAGCCATGGGTCAGGTGTGGTTGCCGGTCAACCGAACTTGGCTGCTGAATGAACGCCATTACGGTGCTCTTCAGGGGCTTGACAAGAAAGAAACGACCGAACGACATGGGGCCGAGCAGACGTATGTCTGGCGCCGCAGTTTTGATGTTCCGCCCCCGCCCGTCGACACCAGTAGTCCCGAGCACCCCGTGAACGACCGCCGATATCGCTTACTTGACCCAAGTCTTTTGCCTGGGGCTGAATGCTTGAAGGACGTCGTGGAGCGAGTGTTGCCCTATTGGAACGAATCGATCGTCCCCCAATTGCGGGACAACCAAACAGTGTTGGTGACCGCTCATGGCAATTCGTTGCGAGCGCTCGTGATGCACCTTGAGGGAATCTCGCAGGCCGATATCGCCGAATTGAACATTCCCACTGGAGCGCCCAAGCGGTACACGTTCAACGGTACACGTTCAACGACGACATGTCGGTGGCGAGTGCCCAGTATTTGGGCGATGTGGCGGCAATTGAAGCTGCTGCCGCCGCCGTGGCCAAACAAGCCACCGCCTAAACGTCCCTTTTCCGCCACTCTGTACAACCAGTTCCAACAGTTGGAACTGGTTGTACAGAGTGGCGCGAAAGTTCCAGGTGCAGGTGTGGCGGGGGGCTCAGGGTGGTGTCCGTCGGCTCAGGGTCGTGACCACTGGGACATCACCCAATGGTTCGCACAAGTTCACGAGCGTCATATAGTGAGATCTATGGCCTCCAAAAAGTCTTACCTCGAAAGCCTCCGCAAAGTCTCGCTCTTCTCGTCGTGCTCTAACAAAGACCTCGAAAAGATCGCCAAAGCAGGAGATGAGGTGAGTTTCGCCCCCGATTCATTAGTCATGGATCAAGGACAGACCGGTCGCGAAGCTTTCGTCATCATCAGCGGAACCGCCACCGTCAAGCGCAACGGCAAGAAGGTTGCAACCCTCGGAGCCGGCGCAGTTGTCGGAGAACTCTCGCTTCTCGACCACGGTCCCCGCACCGCTTCGGTCATCACCGAAACCGAGTGCATCATGCTGGTCATCAGCCAGCGTCAGTTCCTCGGAGTCATTGACGCCATTCCGGCGCTCTCGCACAAACTCCTCGGAACCTTGGCGGGTCGCATCCGCGAACTCGACCGCCAATACTTCGGCTGATTTCCAACGTCCGATCTCGGTCGGCACCCGAAATAAGACGCTCGTAAGGTTCTCCTTTTTGCCCTCGGGCAACTAGCGTTCTCCCTGCATGAGTACGCACGACGACACCTCAGCCGCGCCTTCTGGCCCGCGGCGTTTAAAGCCCTACCAACTCTCGATTGCCATTGGTTCTTTCATGGCGATCTTCACCCTGATGTCAGGCGTCCTTCCGCTCTTCACCAAATGGAAAAGCGACTCCCCGATTCATCGTCAAGTATTCGAAGGAATCCCTGGACCAATCCAGTTGGCCTTCTACACGGTTATCCCTGCCATGTTGTTATGGGGTTCGTTCCACTTCGCTGATCGCATGCGGAACTGGGAGCGTGGCGCACCAGATCGTCGTCGCACCACTGCGAAGAACGCCAAGCGTCGACTAGCCGACTTCCGTGCAGGTGTGTACATGCGCACACTGTTGCGCGACTCGGCTGCTGGCCTCATGCACTCAATGATGTACTTCGGTTTCTTGGTGTTGCTCGGTGTCACGACTGCGCTTGAACTCGATCACCAGTTGCCCGAAAGTCTCAAGTTCCTTCACGGCGATGTGTATCGCGGTTACGTGCTCATCGGCGACCTCGCCGGTTTGGTATTCACAGCTGGTGTCGTATGGGCGATTGTTCGTCGCTACATACAACGCCCCTATCGCATCCGTATTAAGAGCAAGCCCGAACACGCCATCATCCTCGGCGTGATGTTG
>JBEDJE010000114.1:0-4377 GCA_041172985.1 Actinomycetota bacterium | reverse complement strand
GCCATGATTTTGGTGGGCGGACTCGGAGTTGTTCTTCGTAGTCACCCAGTGCACGCTGCGCTGAGTCTGATCTTGACTCTGTTTGGTGTGGCCGTGATTTTCGTGTCGCAAGAAGCACATTTTCTTGCCGCGGTACAAGTCATCGTGTACGCAGGGGCGATTGTCGTGTTGTTCTTGTTCGTGATCATGCTTCTTGGCGTTGACCGTACTGAAGACATCAAGACCGAACCTTTCAAAGTTCAGCGTCCACTTGCAATCATTGTCGGACTCGGAGTCATTGGTTTAGTGACTGCTGCTGTCATTACCTCACGTGATGTCGTGGCAACTCGCGGGGCCGGCATTGCTGAACCAGCAATGACCGATCCCGATTCAAATATTCGTCAACTATCGCGCAGTGTTTTTGGTGACTACGTTGTGGCGTTCGAAGTGACATCAGTGCTACTGGTGGTTGCGGTAGTCGGCACGGTCTTGCTCACTCGTAAAGTGAAGCCGGCGTCAAAGGAGTCTCAGTGATGTCTGCTCTTATCGCTGCGGCGACACCAACCACGACGTGGTATCTGGTGCTTGCGGCTGTTTTGTTCGGAATCGGAACAGTGGGTGTTTTGGTTCGTCGCAACCCACTCGTGATGTTCATGTGTATCGAACTCATGTTGAACGCGGTCAACTTGTCGTTCGTGGCGCTGGCAAAGCGACTCGGTGATATCGGTGGCCAGACCACGGTGTTCTTCGTGATGGTTGTTGCTGCGGCAGAAGTTGTTGTCGGTCTCGGAATCATCGTGTCCATTATGCGTAAGCGACCTGGTGCCAACGTTGACGATATTTCGGCGTTGAAGGGCTGAGGGGTAAACGATGCTCGATCTCATTTGGTTAATCCCAGCGTTACCACTCGCTGGCTTTATTCTGATTCTGTTATTCGGTCGCCTGCTTGGTGAACCGAAGTCAGGAATTTTGGCCGCGTCGATGGTCGGTGCTTCTTTCGCCGTCACTGTCGCAGTGTTTTTTGAATTGCTTTCAAAGACAACAGAAGAACGGCATCATGTTGTCACGGCATTCTCGTGGGTGCCGATTGGGTCATTGAATGTTGACTTAGCGTTCTTGGCTGATCCGCTGAGCATCACGATGGCATTGTTTGTTACCGGAATCGGTTCACTGATTCATCTCTATGCAATCGGCTACATGCATGGTGACCCGAAGTTCTCAAAGTTCTTCTTGTACCTCAACTTGTTCGTGTTCTCGATGTTGATGTTGGTCATGGGCGAAAACTTGCTCGTTACCTTCCTTGGTTGGGAAGGCGTCGGTACTTGTTCATACTTCTTGATCTCTTTCTGGCACACTCGCGAAAGCGCAGCCACAGCCGGCAAGAAAGCTTTCGTTACGAACCGCGTTGGTGACTGGGGCGTCATGATGGCGATGTTCTTGGCCTTTGGCGCCACCGGAACACTGAGCTATGCCGGCATTAATCACGCTGCCGAGTCGGGCGCACTGTCTGCTGTTACCGCAACAGGTATCGCGATGATGTTGTTCATTGGTGCGTGTGGCAAGAGTGCTCAGTTGCCTTTGTATATCTGGTTGCCTGACGCGATGGAAGGTCCGACACCAGTGTCGGCGTTGATCCATGCCGCGACGATGGTGACTGCAGGTGTCTTCGTGATGACTCGTATCAATCCAGTTCTTGCGATTTCCTACGATTGGGTGCCAACAATCATTGCTGTCGTAGGTGTTGCGACGGCATTGTTTGCGGCAACAATCGCCGTTGCGCAAACAGATATCAAAAAGGTCTTGGCTTACTCGACGGTGAGCCAACTTGGCTTCATGTTCTTGGCCATCGGTTCGGGTGCTTATGTTGCCGCGATCTTCCACATGGTGACTCACGC
The DNA here is from genome assembly GCA_041172985.1 of Actinomycetota bacterium. Lineage (GTDB taxonomy): Bacteria > Actinomycetota > Acidimicrobiia > Acidimicrobiales > Ilumatobacteraceae > Casp-actino8. The sequence goes on along the minus strand of JBEDJE010000114.1, from coordinate 2,503 downwards.
TTTCTTCAAGGCCTTGTTGTTCTTGGGTTCTGGTTCGGTGATTCACGGAATGCACCACGAACAAGACATGCGCAAGATGGGCGCACTTCGCGTGCTCATGCCCGTCACTGCATTTACCTTCATTATCGGTTGGCTAGCCATCGCTGGTGTTCCGCCATTCGCCGGATTCTGGAGCAAGGACGAAATCTTGTTGTTCGCTTTTGCGAAGAGCCCAATTCTGTACGTCGTTGGACTCATTACCGCTTTGCTGACTGCGTACTACATGACTCGCCAAGTCATCATGGTTTTCTTCGGCGAAGCGCGATGGAATGATCACAGCGAAGAGAACGGCGCCCATGGCGACTTCAAGCCGCACGAAAGCCCGAAAGTTATGTTGGCTCCGCTAGTTGTGCTAGCCGGACTGTCAATCGTTGGCGGAGCGATGCAGTTGCCATTTAGTAAGAACACCCATTTCTTAGAAAAGTGGCTAGAACCAGTGATCGAATTCGGTGAAGCCGACATTCACAAGTCGTGGGCGTACGAAAACAAGTACATCTTGTTGGGCATCGCCATCGTTGTTGCACTTTCTGGAATCGCTGCGTCGTACATGGTGTACTCCAAGAAGAAGTTCGCTGCTATTGAACCCAACGTGATGGCTCAGGGTTGGTTCTACGACAAGGGCATCTCTAACTTCATGGGTGGACCGGGTCGCAAAGCGTTTGATGGAATTACTTGGGCCGATCGCACCATTATTGATGGTGCTGTCAATGGTGTCGGCAAACTTGTTCAGGGAGCTGGCGGCTTTTTACGCAAGGGTCAGACCGGAGCGGTGCGTAGTTACGCGGCAGCTGTGGGCTTAGGCGTCGTCGCCTTACTTGTGTGGTTCTTTGTTCGAGGAGTGGTGCTGTGATGTCGTTGTTGGCCAGCGGAACGTCGGGTTCGCTACCGTTTCCAATTTTGACTGCCTTAATTTTGGTCCCAGCAGTCGGATCGATCTTGACGCTGATTAGTTCTAACCGTCGACCCGAAATCACCAAGTTGATTGCGTTGTTGACGTCGGTGTTCACCGGCGCGCTCGGATTGTGGATGCTCGCTTCATTCAAAACTGGTGAAGCCGGATACCAGTTCACGTCACAACACCAATGGATTTCTTCATGGAACATCGGTTGGCATGTGGGTGTTGACGGAATCTCATTGTTCCTTGTCGTCTTGACCGGCATCTTGTTCCCGCTGGTTATTGTCGGTTGCGACCCGCACCATGATGAGAAGCGTTACCTTGCTTGGCTCTTGTTACTCGAAGCCGGAGTCATGGGTTCGTTCTTGAGCCTCGACCTGTTCTTGTTCTTCTTGTTCTTCGAAATCGTTTTGGTTCCGATGTACTTCTTGATCGGTGGTTGGGGTTACGACCAGCGCATCTATGCAGCAACCAAGTTCTTCTTGTACACCATGGTTGGCTCGGCCTTCATGTTGGTGGGCATTGTGACCACGGCGTTGTTGGCAAAGAACGACCTCGGACACATCAGCTTTGACCTCGTTGAGATTGCTGAAGGTACAAACTTTGCGGCCAGTACGGGGCGCTGGTTGTTCTTCGCATTTGCGATCGCCTTTGCAGTCAAGGTCCCGTTGTTCCCGTTGCACACGTGGCTACCCGATGCCCACACTCAAGCACCAACTGGTGGCTCGGTCATCTTGGCTGGTGTGTTGTTGAAGCTTGGTACCTACGGCTTGTTGCGTTTTGGTGTGTATCTGTTCCCAGAAGCTGCACTATGGAGTCGAGAGATCTTCTTGACCCTCGCAGTGATCGGAATCATTTGGGGTGCAGTTGCCGCAACGATGCAGAAAGACCTCAAGCGACTCGTCGCATATTCATCAGTTGCTCACCTTGGTTTCATCGTTCTCGGAACTTTTGCTTTCACATCAGAAGCGATGGGTGGTGGCGTCATGCAAATGATCAACCACGGAGTTTCAACAGGCGCACTCTTCTTGATGGTCGGCATGATCTACGAACGTCGCCACACCCGTTTGATCTCCGAACTCAAGGGTTTGCAAAAAGTTGCGCCGATCTTTGCTGCGGCTTTCATGGTCGTGATGTTGTCAAGTATTGGTGTCCCTGGCCTCAATGGTTTTGTTGGTGAGTTCTTGATTTTGATCGGAAGTTTCAATACCGCACGCTGGTGGGTTGTTGTTGCAGCAACCGGCGTGATCTTGGCGGCCTTGTATTTGCTCTGGGCATACCAACGGGTATTCCACGGCGAACCCGACGAGGCCAACTCGACATTCCGCGAACTTCGTTTACGTGAAGGTTTGGTGTTGTTGCCCTTCATCGGTCTCATCATTTTCTGTGGTGTTTATCCGAAGCCAATGCTTGATCGCATCGAACCAAGTGTGAAGGCAATCTTGGAACGCGTTGAAGAGAAGACTGGCTATGTCGCACCAGGGCCAGTTGTTGTTGAATCTCATGAAGGGGAAGAGGGCTAATGGGCGCTCAATCCATGACTTATCCGTCAATCGATTGGTTGGCGAT
>JBEDJE010000113.1:0-4380 GCA_041172985.1 Actinomycetota bacterium | reverse complement strand
TGGCGCGGGCGACTGAAGCAGGTGTCGGAGATGACGCGATCTATTTGCCTGGCTACACCCATGTACAACGCGCTCAACCAGTTTTGTTGGCGCATCATCTACTCGCTCATGGTTGGGCGTTAGGTCGTGACATCGATCGATTACGTGACGCGCTCAAACGTGCTGATGTCTCTCCTTTAGGAGCAGGTGCTTTGGCTGGGTCTTCCTTGCCTCTCGACCCATCTTTCACCGCGCAAGAACTCGGTTTTGCTCGTCCATTTGAAAACTCACTTGATGCGGTGAGCGATCGCGACTTCGTCGCCGAGATTTTGTTTGGGCTTTCAATGGTCGCAATTCACCTATCACGAATTGGTGAAGAGTGGGTCTTGTGGACCAGTGACGAGTTCGGTTTCGCAGTTCTGGATGATGCTTATGCAACCGGTTCATCAATGTTGCCGCAGAAAAAGAATGCTGACATCGCCGAACTCGCACGTGGCAAAGCTGGTCGAGTGATCGGTGATCTCGTCGGCTTGTTGACGACGCTCAAAGGTTTGCCTCTTGCCTACAACCGTGATCTTCAAGAAGACAAAGAGCCACTATTTGACGCGATGGATCAAGTGTCATTGGCTTTGTCAGCATTGAACGGAATGATTGCTACGGCGCGCTTCGTCCCTGAACGAATGAAGATGGCAGCAGATGCTCCCACGATGGCAGCAACCGACCTTGCTGAATTCTTAGTGCGAGCCGGAACACCGTTCCGTGACGCGCACGCGATTGTGGGTGCTTTGGTGCGACGCACATTGGCGGGCGAAGGTTCGTTGGTTGATTTGGTGACCGCAGAACCAACACTCGGGGCCGAGGCGGCAGCGCTCATCGCTCCAGGCGTCGGTGTCACCATGCGCACGACTCCGGGTGGTGCTGGTCCAAAGCCAGTCGCTGAACAACTCAAGAAGTTCGCCACTGCTGTAGCGAACTGGAAGAAGTAATGACACTTCGACTTTTCGGCGAAGTGCTCGTCACGATGTTGGTCATTCTTGATCCGCCAGGCAATGTGCCGATCTTCTTGGCAGTCACTCGTCAATTGAAAGAAAAAGAGCGTCACCGTGCGGCGTATCTGGCTATCGGAACGGCCTTCTTGGTCATCGTGTTATTTGCTTTTGGTGGACAGACCATTCTCGACTATTTGCATGTGTCTGTTCCGGCGTTGCAAGGCGCTGGTGGCTTGCTACTTCTTCTCGTTGCTTTGCAATTGTTGTACGGCAAAGGCGGCGATGACGGTTACATCGAAGCGACGCCCGAACAGCGCACGTCCATCGCGATGGTGCCGTTAGGAACACCTTTGTTGGCTGGTCCAGGAGCCATTGTTGCGACAATCGTTTTCATCGGTCAAGCAGAAGGATTTGATGAATCAGCCACTGTGCTCTTGGCTATTGCGGTTGCGTTATTCATTTCGATGATCGCTCTGCGCTTTAGTGGTCTCGTACAAAAGATTGTGCGTCCAACTGGGGTGTTATTGCTGGCTCGGGTTGCGGGCATGATTCTTGCTGCGGTCGCCGTTCAAATGATCGCCGATTCGGTGACCGAGTTTGTCCGAGTTGGCTCACAAGGGATGTAACACAATGTCGTATATTCACACACTCAGAGTTCGTTACGGCGAATGCGATATGCAACGCGTGGTATTCAACGCCAATTATTTTGTGTATGTCGATGATGCTGTTGATACATGGACTCGTCACGCTCTTGCTGACGAACTAGCGAAGGCCGGGTCTTCAACTGATCTGCACGCAATCGGTTTTGATTTCATGCTCAAGACCACGCAGCTCACCTGGCACTCACCCGTGAAGTTTGGCGACACCCTCGATATGCATTGTGCAGTTTCGCGTTGGGGGAATAGCAGCTTTGATGTTGCGATCAATGGACAAGTTGACGGCGATTCACGATTTGATGCAGTGATTACCTATGTGAGTGTTGACCCCAAGTCACAACGACCGTCACCAATCCCCGACATCGTAAAAGAAGCACTAAGTAGAAAACTTGTGGGTAAATAACGAGTGGTCAGGTAACTAGTTGCCCCAATGGATCCATTGTCCATGAGGATGAGTCGTCGCTAATCGTTGAACAGAGCGTTGGCCTTTGCGCCACGTCACCAATGTGATCACGGTGATGAGTTCATCAGATCCACGATGACCAGGAAGCTCGGGAGTTTCGTACGGACTCTCGGCAATAACCCAGCTGATATCTCGTTCAGTTCCGACACGATCAAGTTCATCCACGAAGGCAATACGTCGTTCAGGTGGGAGATAGTTCAAAACCCAACTTGTCGTCACGACCGGATGTCCATATTTCGCAGCTCGTTCAATTGCTTGTGCGACGTCGTCAACGGCATCGCCTCGCTCGACAGCGATGTTGTGGTGTTGCGCCAATGAGATAGCCCGTTGCAGACGATCAAAACGTTCCACTTGATCAGGCCACACACATGCTTCGAGCCAGCGCACTTCTGCGTCATTGCAAACATCGATGGGCTTGGCATCAAGACCCACGCTCCAACAGACATTGGGTACCTGTGTCGGAATTGGTGGCGTCCCGCTGATGTTGCACATGATGGTCAGCGAGTCGGATTCACCAATCAGTCCTCCGGGTGCGATGTCGTACGCAATCTTGGACAAGAGTTGATTTAACCCCGCGCTACTTCCCACATCAACTTGAGCAAGTGCGCCAACTTCAGCTTCCAACATGGCAAACGGAAAGAGAAACCAATTGCATCGGCCAATTTCGTTCGTTTGAGTAGAACGAGTCGCGAGTAGTTCCTTCATTGCATCGGCTCGTTCAAGCACGAACGTCACGAAAAGGTCGGTGGCGTCGCCGCTACCAATCTCGGGCGAGATGTTGGGGTAATGCTTGGCGAGTTCATGATCACGTTGGTCAAGTAGTAGGTGATGGGCACTCGCAAACAGCAGCACCGGTATCTGCTGGGTGACCGGAGCGACCGCCATCAAATCGAGTACGGCAGGTTCGTTGGCCACCCGTTGGGCGATTCGGCTATACAGCGGGGCACCTTTGTCAAAGGATTTGGCGAAGTCGCTGAAGCGTTGAGCGAGATCGTGCACGAGTTCACGGTAATTGATCAGCAACTTGGTATCCGAAACTGAGAGAATAAAGAGGTATGTCTCTTTCAATGACCGGTGAACAACTTCTTAACGATCTCGAAGCCCGAGGCCTCATTCATGATTCAACCGATCGGGGGGCTTTGGTCGAGCGCCTGAGTAAGGAACCAATCGGCGTGTACGTGGGCTTTGACCCCACCGCCGATTCGCTCCATGCCGGCAACCTTCTTGGGCAAGTGATGTTGCGCCGTTTCCAACTAGCTGGACATCGCCCTGTTGTTCTTGCAGGTGGTGCAACCGGAATGGTTGGAGACCCAGGCGGGCGCAGTGAAGAACGCAATCTTCTCGATCGTGCAACGCTCAATCACAACGTTGCATGTGTGAAGAAGCAACTTGAAAAGATTCTCGACTTTGATGGAACTGCAGCAGCACGTATGGTCGACAATGCAACATGGACTGAGCCAATGGGAACACTTGAGTTCTTGCGCGATGTTGGTAAACACTTCACTGTCAACCAAATGGTTGCGAAAGAATCTGTACGCGCGCGTATGGAAAGTGAAAATGGTATTTCATTTACCGAGTTCAGTTACATGCTTCTACAAGCCAATGATTTCAGGCATTTATGCGAGTTTGAAAATGTTGAAATGCAAATGGGTGGTTCCGATCAGTGGGGCAACATCACTGCGGGCACCGATCTCATTCGGCGTCGCCTAGGCACATCTGGTTACGGACTGACATGGCCATTGCTCACGCGCAGCGATGGACAAAAGATGGGCAAGTCTGTACACGGTGCATTGTGGCTCGATCCAGAAAAGACAAGTCCGTACGAGTTCCGTCAGTACTGGGTGCAGTTACCTGATGAAGATGTTGAACGATTTTTGTTACAACTCACATTGCGTAGCGTTGAAGACATTCACGCACTCATGAGCGAGCATCGCGCGGCGCCTGAGAAGCGTTTGGCTCAACGCGCACTGGCAACAGACGTGACCACGCTTGTTCATGGTGCCGCCGCCGAACAGGCCGCAGCCCGGGCGCTTTTGGCCCGGATGGAGCAATTGAATGACTGAGACGAACCTTGGAACACGCGCCGGATTCGTCGCCCTGATCGGCGAACCGAATGCGGGGAAATCGACGCTTTTGAACCGAATGGTGGGGGCCAAGGTCTCGATTGTGACGCATAAGGTGCAAACGACCCGCGCCCGAATTCGGGGGATTGCGATTGAAGCGCAAAGTCAGATCGTGTTCGTGGACACGCCCGGCATTTTCCGCCCGCGCCGCCGTTTGGACCGCTCGATGG
>JBEDJE010000112.1:0-4386 GCA_041172985.1 Actinomycetota bacterium | reverse complement strand
CCCACACCAAGAATGTTGGCCAATGAACGAGGTAGATCGTGTAGGTGACTTGTCCCATCCACGCAAGTGGCTTCCACGACTAGAAGTTACACATACCAACACCGGCTGCGGCATAGGCAATGATCAGCAAGGTGATCAGACCGTTAAAGAAAACAGCCCAAGGAAAGAAAACATCGCCCCACTGATTTTGCCAACCGATTTTGAACCACACCGTGAACGCGACGACGATCAACGGCCACGACAATGCAACGAAGACTGGTTTCCGCAAAATGTTAATGATGCGCGGCACATGTCGCCATACCGACCACAAAACTGCAAACGCCGCACCCATCAAAAACTCACCGACACGAACTTCGGTGGCGTAATACGCACACGACGAGTCGGCGCAGCGAGCGTCAAGTCCGGGCAGATGACTCCACAATGGCGAGTTCGTCCGGTAGTAGGCACCGAGCGCAATTGCTCCGATCGCAAGAGATGCAAGAACCGCAAAAAGTTTCCAAACAGCGCTAGGTGTTGCTTTCTTACGCAGAACTAACAGACACAGCACCGGGAAAACGAGATACACCTGTTCTTCTAACGAAAGACTCCACAAGTGTTGCAACGGATTCCCAAGACCGAATAGCCCGCCATAGCTTTTGCCAGCAGATTGCAAATAGATGTTCTCGTAATACGCCAGACCCGAAAACCATTCCCATGGCGCCAAGCGTCGCCCAGAACCCGGAAACAAAGTCCAGATGACGACCACGGCCAACAGCACGACGAACGACGCTGGGAATAAACGACGAGCACGACGTTCATAGAACGAGCGCAGTGAAATCGTTCCCGACTTATCCCATTCGGACACCATCAGACGCGTGATCAAAAATCCCGACAGTGTGAAGAACATCGAGACGGTGAGTTCGCCGCCCGTCATCCATGTGATGCTGTGGTGATACAGCAACACGATGATGACGGCAAGACCGCGAACACCATCAAGCGCAGGCAAATGCCCGAGACGCGATTCGATGCGAGGTTCGTCAGACATGCCAAAATGAGGTTAGTTGTTGCCAGACGACTTCTCAGGGCTACTCCACTAGCCGCAAGCCAGTTGGCGCAATCGATCGTTCAGCTTGAGGCAGTTCAACCACAAATTCGGTGCGATGGGCCGGAAAGACGTGCTCGGAAAGAAGTACTGCTCGACCATCGGTGTCAGTCGTCGTACGGGTACAACGCAGAACGGGAGACCCCACGGGGATGCCAAGTAATTTGGCGTTCTCGGCCGATGCCGCATCTGCGCCAATTGTTTGCGTTGCACCTTTTAACGGAACATCAAGCAATTCATAGAAAGGAGATCTTTCAACGTCGGCTCGCGATAAATGTTGACCTAAATCGGCACGACACCACACCGTCACTAAAGCGAATGGTTCGCCATCGGCCAAATTCAGTCGTTTGACTCGCAAAACCTGATCAGCATCAAGAATCTTGTTGACGCTCACTGTGGCTTTTTCAAAAGCAAACTCAAGAATGCGACGCTCAGGTTTGATACCGCTGTCTGACAACTGCGCTTCAATCGTTACCAATTGGCCGAGACTTTGTTGCAATGGAGCAGCGGCCACGAACCAACCGAATCCCTGTCGGGCATCGACTAATCCATCGTCACGCAATGTTTCGAGTGCTCGCCGAATCGTGACGCGACTCGCAGCAAATTCAGATCCGAGTTCGGACTCAGACGGAAGCAATCGACCGGCTCCAAAAGTGCCATCTTGCACACGAGTCCGTAACTCATCGGCTATCACTCTGTACCTGATCTCGCGCACACTTGTATTATACTTGTCTCATGAGCTCCGTTTCCGCAGGTACCCCCGTCGAACTTGTCAACAGCGTCTACGCAACCCTCCCCGAGCGTGCCGCTTTAGGTCGTCAACGTCTTGGTCGACCTCTCACATTGGCTGAAAAGATTTTGATCAACCACCTCGTTGATCCGGCTAACCAAGAGATGGTGCGCGGCGGCAGTTACGCCGACTTCAACCCTGACCGCGTTGCCATGCAAGACGCCACCGCGCAAATGGCTTTGCTGCAGTTCATGACTGCGGGTCTCCCCACAACAGCAGTGCCTTCAACAGTTCATTGCGACCACCTCATTTTGGCCAAAGTTGGCGCGAAGATCGACCTTGGTGTCGCAATCGACGACAACCGCGAGGTGTACGACTTTTTGAAAACTGTTTCGGCTAAATATGGCGTTGGTTTCTGGGGCCCTGGTAGCGGAATCATCCACCAAGTGGTTTTAGAAAACTATGCATTCCCCGGCGGAATGATGATCGGCACCGACAGTCACACTCCGAACGCTGGCGGACTTGGCATGGTCGCCATTGGTGTTGGCGGAGCCGATGCTGTTGACGTGATGACTGGTTTCCCATTCAACGTCAAATGGCCCAAAGTGATCGGCATCAAGTTGACCGGAACACTCAGTGGTTGGTCATCACCTAAAGACGTCATTCTTGAAGTTGCGCGTGTCCTCACCGTTGAAGGTGGCACGGGTGCAATCGTCGAGTACTTCGGACCGGGTGCCGACAGTATTTCGGCAACGGGTAAAGCCACCGTGTGCAACATGGGTGCCGAAATTGGCGCGACCTGTTCACTATTTGCCTACGACTCAAACATGTCCAACTACTTAAAGGCGACCAACCGTGCGGGCATCGCAGCAGCAGCCGACAAAGTTGCCGCCGATCTTCGCCCCGACGACGGCGCACAGTACGACCAACTCATTGAGATCAACCTTGACGAACTCAAGCCGCTCATCAACGGACCGCACTCGCCAGACCGTGCCCACAAAACCGGCAAAGCAGTCGGCGCAGCAGCTCGAGAAAACGATTGGCCACTCGAAGTTTCATCAGCGCTCATTGGTTCGTGCACCAACTCGTCATACGAAGACATCACCCGCGCGGCATCAATCGCTCGCCAAGCAGTTGCTGCAGGTCTCAAGGCCAAGTGTGAACTTCTCATCAGCCCAGGTTCTGAACAAATTCGCGCCACCATCGAACGCGATGGTTTGCTCGCCGATCTCGAAGCAGTTGGCGCAACTGTTCTTGCTAATGCGTGTGGACCGTGTATTGGTCAGTGGGAACGTGCAAAAGAAGCAACCGACAAACCCAACACCATTGTCAACTCGTTCAACCGCAACTTCCCTAAGCGGGCCGACGGTTCAGCAAATACCTTGAGCTTTGTGACGTCACCCGACACCGTGATGGCCATTGCCTTGTCTGGTCGCCTCGACTTTGATCCGACCACCGACACCATCACTGCTCCTGACGGAAGCGAAGTGCGCCTTGTGGCACCCGTCGGCGAAGTATTGCCAAGCGACGGTTACGACCCGGGTTCAAACACGTTTACTGCTCCCCCAGCAGATGGAAGCGGAGTGTCGGTTGCCGTGAGTCCTACGAGCACACGTTTGCAATTGCTCGAACCATTCCCCGCATGGGATGGTAAGGATTACCTTGGCTTGCCCGTGTTGATGAAGGCCAAAGGCAAATGCACGACCGACCACATCTCGGCAGCTGGCAAGTGGCTCACCTTCCGCGGTCACCTCGAAAACATTTCCGGCAACTTGTTCATCGGTGCCGTCAATGCGTTTGACGACGCTGTCGGCGAAGGAAAAGACATCACCGACGGAGGCACTCGCCTCTACCCCGACATTGCCAAGAACTACAGCAAGGCCGGAATTCGTTGGTGTGCGATTGGCGATCGCAACTACGGTGAAGGTTCATCACGCGAACATGCCGCCATGGAGCCACGTTTCCGCGGTGGCGTCGTGATCTTCGCTCGCTCGTTCGCCCGTATTCACGAAACCAACCTCAAGAAGCAAGGTCTCGTTCCGTTAACATTCGCCGATCCCGGCACCTACGACCTCATTGGTGAAGATGACCGCATCAACGTGCTGAATCTTCCACCAGTACCTGGCCAAAATGTGAAATGCCAAATCGTTAAGCCCGACGGATCAATCATCGACTTTGAAGGTGTGCAAACTTTCAGCCCCGAACAAGTCGAGTGGTTCAAAGCGGGCTCGGCTCTCAACATCGTGCGCGCCAAAGTCGCCAGCGGCAACTAACACAACAACGATTACAGCGACGATCAAGATGGAACTACGCGACGGCATCCGAACAACGGGTGCCGTTCGTGGTTTTACCGATCAAGTTGTTGGCAACGAAACACTGCGAGCAATTCTTGACGATGCGCGCTTTGCTCCGAGCGGCGGCAATCGTCAACCATGGCGCGTCGCTGTCGTTCAAGATATAAATACACGCGTCAAACTTGGCGAAGCGATGAAACCCGTTTGGGATGAATACGTTGCGATTTCGTCCACCGGTCAAACTCCTTTCACTGTCGTTGATGCCGCTCCGTATCAAATGG
>JBEDJE010000111.1:4700-5356 GCA_041172985.1 Actinomycetota bacterium | reverse complement strand
AGCCTGCAGCGGGTTCGTCGAGCAACAAAAACTTTGGTGAGGCCGCAAGTGCACGGGCAATTTCAAGTCGCTTGAGCGTTCCGAACGGCAAACCTCCCGCCGGATGATGGGCGAATTTTTCAAGTTTGAGATCTTGTAGCAACTCATATGACCTGGCGGCAATTGCCCGATTTTCTTTCTGTGCACCAATTCGCGTGATGGCACGCACAAACCCCACCGAGCCTTGAGCCCCAACCATCACGTTTTCCAAAAGTGACATTGATGGAAACAAGGCCAAGTTTTGAAACGTACGAGCAATTCCTAAGTCGGCAATTTCATGCGCTGGCACCGTCAATAGATCTTTACCATCGAACAAAATACTGCCTTGAAAAGGGTCGTAAATTCGACTCACGACGTTGAACATCGTCGTCTTACCAGCGCCGTTTGGTCCGATCAACCCGCAGATGTCACCTTGTTTAATGACAAAGGTCAGTCCATCGAGCGCAACGATGCCACCGAAATGAACCGACACATCGCGAACATCTAGAAGCACGAATGAAAACTACCACTCCCGCAATATTTCACACGTAAAAAAGTTTGTGAAGCGTGACACCGAACACGCATTTGTATGCCACGCTTGAGTCATGAGCGGTGAGATATTTACATCCGACGAAGAG
>JBEDJE010000111.1:0-4651 GCA_041172985.1 Actinomycetota bacterium | reverse complement strand
CGCACTCGGACTTTCAATGCTGATTTTTGGTATCGGCATTGGCTACTACTTCGGTGATTCTGCAGCTACTCCCGACACGAACAAAGTAGACATCGGCTTCTTACAGGACATGCGTTACCACCATGATCAAGCCGTCGAAATGGCTTACTACTACCGCACCTCGGTCGCCGATCCCACACCACGTCTCACCTTGTTGGCCGAAGAAATTTTGCTTTCACAGCAACTCGAGAGTGGACGATGGATGGGTCATCCAACGCCCATCGACGAGATGGACGGTCTTGCGAGTCAAGCCGAACTTGACTCTTTGGCTGCGGCAACTGGTGACGAAGCTTCAAGGATTTTCGCAACCTTGATGATCAATCATCACAACGGCGGAATCGCGATGGCTGAATATGTCATTGAAAATGGTTCAAACAAAGATGTCATCAGCATGGCCAAGTCGATGATCAAAGGTCAACAGGCCGAAGTCAATGAACTTCAAGCAGTGCTTGATTCTCTCGCCTGAAGATTTGTCTCGCCCCACTAGTGCAGTAGCTAAAACAATCAACAACTAAGCAGCAGGAACGGTTGTCGCCGGCGTTGTGGTCGCAGTTGTCGTGGTCGTCGCCGGCGTTGTTGTCGGCACCGTCGTTGTCGTTGGCTTGACCGGGAGTGTCGTTGTCGTCGAAGTCGTTGTGGTGTAACTCGGATCAGTCCAGTTAAAGCGCGGAGATTGCGCTCCATAAGCTTCGGGCTCTTTCACGCCATCAAAAACAAATACTTGGTCGCCCTTGGCAACGAGTGATTGGAAATAGTCAGAAACGTGCATGGGAAGGCGAATACATCCGTGCGATGCTGGAAAATCAGGAACTTCTCTAGCGCCGTGAACTGCAATTCCCTTGTTGAAATACACCGGGTTGTACATGCCACCCAGTTGACTCTCGCGACGACCGACAACCATTCGGTAATACTTATAGACACCGCCGGGCGTCCATGACAAGCCACAAACACCCTTCTTGATGGGTTCAGTGCCAGTCTCGTTGCCTTGTTCGCCTGGAGAGATGGTGACTTCTTCACACCACTCTTCGTTCGTACCTGATGAGATATGCGTGACTACAACAGGATCCTCACCGTGGAAGACAATCAGCACTTGTTCGGGCAAGTAGATCTCGGTGTGGTTCGGCGTCGAATCAGGACGACGAGGAAGAATCAATAACGGATCTTGCATACGGCTCCACATTTCGGGAGTCACCTTCCCGGTGACTTGGTCACGTGGAACGCCCATGACTAATTTTTCAAAGGCCCAAACTGCTTGTTGTGTTCGTACACCAAATGCCCCATCGGCGACACCTGGATCAAATTTCAATTCGATGAGCCGATCTTGAATCAGTTTGATTTCAGGGCCAGCAGAACCGCGACCATATGTCTGCGTGAGAGGCAGTTTGGTCACCGGAGCAGTCGATGAAGGAGTGACGATCTGGGCCACCGTCGTCGTTGGACTGTTTGCACCATCAGATGGCGAGTCATCTGAAGCCACCACACCAATCAAAATCACAGCAAACAAAATGCTCGCGGCAGCAATGGCTGGCATCCACTGATTAATGAATGGGGAGCGCGAGATACCCAATGAACTGCGACGCGAAGGCGAACGTCGAGGGCGCTGGTGACTAGACACGAATCTGAAGGATATCGCTGGTCATGTCAGCCCGAACCGTCACCCAGAACTTCACTTGTTAACGAGGGGCTCAATCGCCCGCAGTTCTTGACGCAATTCGCGCATTTCCTTGAGGATCTTGACGATGACGCCGGGCGACGAAAGCGTGGAGACCCCTCGCGTGCGGGGGAAATAGTCAACCCCAAATTGAACGATGTGGTAACCAAGTTTGTTCGCTCGAATCACTAATTCGGCATCGATGAACGAGCCTTCGCTCTTCAAAGAAATGTGTTCGAAGATTCGCCCGCGGCACATCTTGAAGGCAAAGTTGACATCGCGGATTTTGAGTCCGAAGAAAATTCGGACCAGGGCGTTATAGAAGAACGAGTAGACCGTGCGCACATATCCTTCGCCAGTTCGGTCGAGGCGGTACGCGCTAATGATGTCGGCTTCGTATTGACGCATCAAGCGGCAAGCCTTTTGCAGTTCAACCATGTCGAATGGAAGATCGGCATCGGTATACAAAACCAAGTCACCAGTGACATTGGCAAAGCCTGTCTTGATGGAACCACCAAGTTTGCGATTCTTGGGATGGTGCACAACTCGAACACGAGAATCGTTGGCTGCTGCTTCATCGGCTAGTTGAGGTGTTGAGTCAGTAGATGCATCGTCAATAATCAAAATCTCGTAGTCAGCAATTTCGCCGACACTGATTAAGGAGCGACCAGCTTCGTGCGCTGCCGACAAGGTACGCCCGATGTACTCCTCTTCGTTCCACATCGGAAAGAAGAATGAGAGTTTCTGAAAATGCGGAATCGCCGTCTCTGTGGCCACATCTGCAAGTTATCGCCAGATCAGAGAGCCTGTACTTCAGGTAAGTTGGCCCTGTGAGCGACATCGGAAACCAAGATTCCCAAGGGCACGACCCCCGCAAGAACCTCTCCGATCACGGCCAGTTCACTTTTTCCCCCAAATCTGCTCAGCAGCATCGCTTGACTCCATCTTGGGGTCGGATCATCGCTCTTGCCTGGCTACTGAATATGTTCGCTTTAGTTTGCACCGGGGCTTCCTCGCAGATCATTGGTCGGCCGGTCATCTGGCTCGATGATCAACGATGGGGCGTGTTCACTTTGACCCTGTTGGTCATTGCCACCTGTTTTCCTTTGATGGCCACCGCTTTGTGGTCGTTGTTCCACGGTCCACATGTGTGGCTCTTGTCTGTTGTTCCAACAATCGTTCTTCTCGTTCTCGCTGCGCTCGACCGCGACAATTCGCCCGGGAGCGCAGTGGTTACTTTGCTACTCGGCGTTGCTGGCGCCCTTTCGATCGTGGGAGCTTTTGCTGGTCGCTATCGACTCAGCAACGCTTCGAGCGCGACCACCGCGTCCAACTGACTACCGACCTCCGGCCCAGCACCCGGTCGATGTTGACGAACGTGGCTCAGAGCTTCGTCGAGGGACATTCCCGCAATCTGACAAACCGCTACGGCCAGAGTTCCGGCTCGACCAACTCCGCCCGCGCAATGAACAATGACTGATTCACCACGTCGCAGTCGATCAACGACGCCCTGATACAGCGGCAAAATCTCTTCAATCGGCGGTGACGACAAGTCGTGAATCGGATACCAGGTTGAACAGTCGTTGGTCTGCAACCAAGTGAGGTACTTGTTATAACGCCCACGCAATTCACCTTCACGGACCAAACACACCACATGGGACGCTTCGACACGCCGAAGGGCTGCCGCATAGTCGGGACCAATGAAATGTTTCCCGCATAACCACAGTCGACCGGCGAAAGGGGGCACCGGAATTTCGTGGATGCCCCCATCCATGTTCAAGACCTCATTCATGCACTACTGACAATACGCCAGCCAATGGTCATCTCATCAATAGTCACCTGACTCGGGTGGGCCAAACCGATAGCGTCAGAAACTATGTCGGCCAAGGTACTCACATCACTCCCCATCGGCGAACGGGTCGGAATCGCATTCTCGGGCGGCCTCGACACATCTGCTGCCGTTGCCTGGATGCGCGCCAAGGGAGCGATTCCGTATTGCTACACCGCAGATCTCGGGCAGCCCGACGAGCCCGACCTGGCAGGTATCCCCGATCGAGCCAAAGAATACGGGGCCCAAGAAGCTCGGTTGATCGATTGCCGTACTGAATTAGTTCGCGAAGGTCTCATGGCTTTGCAGTGCGGAGCCTTCCATATCACGACTGCTGGCAAGACGTATTTCAACACCACTCCTCTTGGTCGCGCCGTCACCGGCACTTTGCTCGTACGTGCAATGCATGAAGATGGCGTCGACATCTGGGGCGATGGATCCACCTATAAAGGCAACGACATCGAGCGTTTCTACCGTTACGGACTCATGGTCAACCCCAAGTTGCGCGTGTACAAACCATGGCTTGATGAAGCGTTTGTTTCCGAACTTGGTGGTCGTACCGAGATGAGTCAATTCTTGTTAGACAATAAGTTGCCCTATCGCGCGAGTACTGAAAAGGCGTATAGCACCGACGCCAATATTTGGGGAGCAACCCACGAAGCCAAGTTGCTTGAAGAGTTGTCGACGTCGATGGAGATTGTGGATCCCATCATGGGCGTCGCTCACTATCGAGAAGATGTGGCGATCACGACCGAAACGGTGAAGATTCGTTTCCATGAAGGCTGGCCAGTCGCAATCAACGACCAAGAATTTGCCGATCAAGTTGAGTTAGTACATGAAGCCAACCGTATTGGCGGTCGTCATGGACTTGGTATGAGCGACCAAATCGAAAACCGAATCATCGAAGCTAAGAGTCGCGGAATTTACGAAGCCCCCGGATTGGCATTGCTGCACATTGCGTACGAACGACTCGTCACCGCAATTCACAACGAAGGCACGATCGAAAATTACCGCACCATGGGTCGTCGCTTGGGTCGTCTTTTGTACGAAGGACGCTGGTTTGATCCACAAAGCTTGATGTTGCGTGAACCGATCATGCGTTGGGTCGGTTCGGCGATTACTGGTGAGGTCAC
>JBEDJE010000110.1:0-4473 GCA_041172985.1 Actinomycetota bacterium | reverse complement strand
GGCAACGTTTTGGAAAAAACCTTTAACGCCGGAATCCGCGTTGAGCAGGCCATGCTCGAAAAGAAGGACATGCAGTTCTTGTACCGCGATGGAGACGACTACGTCTTCATGGACACGGAGTCGTATGACCAGATCAATGTTGCGCCCGTCGCACTCGGCGACGCCGCCGACTACATCATCGAATCAATGATCGCCATCATTGCCACCCATAACAACGACATTGTTTCGGTTGAAATTCCGGCTTCGGTTGAACTGCTGATCGCGAATACCGAACCCGGAATCCAAGGTGACCGTGTTTCCGGAGCTCGCAAGCCTGCCGAATTGCAAACTGGTAAGACCATTCAAGTTCCCTTGTTCGTCAACATCGGTGACAAAGTTAAGGTTGATACTCGTTCAGGCGAATATTTGACGCGAGTCTGATCGTGGCATCACGTCGATCGCGTTCATCGCATGTCGATCCTCGTTCACAATCTCGTGAGCGGGCTTTGACACTCCTTTACGAAGCCGATACCAAAAACTTAGATGGGCATGCCGTGTTGGCTGGTTTGGTTGACGATCCAGATCAGGTCACCGCTCTCATCGTTCGTGGTGTTTCTGATTTAGCTTCCGAGATTGACGGCATCATTATTCAGCACGCCGACGGTTGGACGATTGAACGTATGCCCTGTCTCGATCGCAATATTTTGCGAATGGCAACTTTTGAACTCTTAAAGCGCGACGAAATTCCGAAAGCAGTCATTTTGGATGAAGCTGTGCATCTAGCGAAAACTTTTAGTACTGACGACTCGGGTCGTTATGTGAACGGCGTGCTTTCAGCAATCGCCAAACAAGTACGCACCAATTAATTCGTCGCCACAAATCAATCGTGGTGGTTGGTTTCTGGCCAGGCAATTTTCCCGTTGGCCGCATCAGCGACATTGGCCAAAGTAAAGCCGGCGAGATGTTCACGCATATGGTCACCGGTGTGCTTCCAGATGGCGAGCAAAACACATTGACCTTCGTGGTCACAAGAACCGTCCTGATGAGGTTCACCAAAATCGCCCAAAGTAATCGGACCATCAACGGCAGAAATAATGTCGTTCAAACGAATCTCTTCGGGCAAACGCGCCAAGGTATAGCCGCCGCCAACTCCACGCTTTGACTTCACCAAACCAGCGCCCTTAAGAGCCAACAAAATTTGTTCGAGGTAAGGCTGAGGAAGACCGGTGCGGTCAGCGATATCTCGTACCGAAGTGGGTCCAGGTTCACCTGCATGCAAGGTCAGCGACAGTAAGGCCCGGCAGGCATAGTCACCCCTCGTTGAAACACGCACGTTCTCATCGTAGGAGGTTGAAGACCCGATAATACGAATTAACCAATCTGGACGAACTCTCAATCAACTCTCAATCGTCTTAAACCGATCTCAACAATGTGTCACAATGCAGGCAAATCGTCATCTGATGGTGAAAGATGGTCCTATGCAACCCGTTCAAGTCATTCCCGATTATTCGGGTGCCAATCTGACCGGAATTATTCCAGGCTGCCTTTTAGGTACTTCTGGGCGGCGTCCCAATTGGTTTCCACAACCTTTGCAAGATGCCGAGCGCATCGTGTTGCTGGTGATTGACGGCTTGGGTTACGAGCAGTTACAACGTCATGCACACATCGCACCCAACC
This sequence comes from Actinomycetota bacterium, assembly GCA_041172985.1. GTDB lineage: Bacteria > Actinomycetota > Acidimicrobiia > Acidimicrobiales > Ilumatobacteraceae > Casp-actino8. The sequence continues at coordinate 2,817 of JBEDJE010000110.1, read as the reverse complement.
TGATGTCGCTCGTTGGTGGTTCAATAACGACAATTGCACCCAGTACCACCGCAAGCGCATTGACAAGTCTTGTCACGGGTGCTTCTCCAGCCGAACACGGAATTGTCGGCTATCGCATGGACATGGGCGATTCAATCATGAATTCATTACGTTGGTGGTCCGATACACGCGACTTACGCAAGGTCCATCCGCCAGCATCGGTGCAACCCATCCCACCTTTTGTTGGTATGACGATCCCTGTTGTCAGTCGTGCCGAACTTGAAGGTTCAGCATTTACTGAGGCACATTTACGGGGGAGTCGACCATGTGGTTGGCGAGCCGCAAGTTCAATTGTTGCGCAATGTGCAAGCTTGATTTCTTCTGGTGAAAAATTTGTCTATGCCTATTACGACGGAGTCGACAAGATCGCGCATGAACGCGGATTCGGCGCGTATTACGACGCCGAGATAGCGGCGACCGATTGGCTAGTTGGATCGTTGCTCAACACCTTGCCTTCTGGCACAACGCTGGCAATCACTGCCGATCACGGTCAAGTACAAGTGAACGACAACGTCGTCCACTTATCTGATGACATCAAGGCAACGCTGCACCATCAATCTGGTGAAGGGCGTTTTCGTTGGCTCCATGCAAAACGCGGTCAAGAATCAGAACTTCTTCAGATTGCCACTGACTCGTACAGCGATATTGCATGGGTTGCGTCGCGAGATCAGGTCGTTGAAGAAGCCTGGCTCGGGCCAGCACGAGGTGGGCGAATCGCTGATCAAGTCAAACGACGTCTCGGCGATGTGGCACTCGTGCCATTTACCGCCACCACATTTGATGATCCTCTAGATTCTGGACCTTTTAGCCTCGTATGTCGACACGGTTCGTTGACCGCAGATGAAATGTTTGTTCCGTTTCTCGCTCGAACGGTCTGAACAAAGACTAAATCTGTGTGAAAATATGAACCTGTATGAGTACATCTGAAGTCAACAACAACGCCAACATCATTCCTTCCGCGCCAGTCACCGAGCCAGTCACCGAATCAGTCACCGAGCCGGCCAAAGTCATGCGAATCGGCTCAATGGTCAAACAGTTGTTAGAAGAAGTTCGAACGTCACAACTCGATGCCGGAAGCCGTGAACGACTCGCCGAAATATACGAACGTTCGGTCGTCGAACTTGCCGATGCTTTGTCACCCGACCTCCAACAAGAACTCCGCATGCTGGCTTTGCCCTTTTCAGATGGCATCCCTAGTGAGGGTGAGTTGAGAATTGCACAAGCCCAGCTGGTGGGTTGGCTCGAGGGCCTTTTCCATGGCATTCAGGCCACATTGTTTGCCCAGCAAATGGCGGCCCGCCAACAATTCGAGCAACTCCGCCAAATCAACCCTGCTGGCGGCGACCAGACAGCAGGAAACGACGCTAACCACGCCGGACTCCCAGGAACTTACCTCTAGGCCACTGCTACTGTTCCTAAACCACATTGATGAGATTTGGAACCCGAATGAGTCGGGTTCTACCGAGACGTTAGGAGGTTGGTGTTGGGCGACTCTTTCACCCATCTCCATGTTCACACCGAGTTTTCCATGCTTGACGGTGCGGCAAAACTCGACGAGCTCGTCGCCAAGGCGGTGGCTGACGGTCAACCAGCTTTAGGAATGACCGACCACGGCAACATGTACGGGGTCCTCGACTTTTATAAAGAGTGTCGCGCTCAGGGTGTCAAGCCGATTATCGGCACCGAGGCCTATATGGCTTACGAAACTCGATTTGAACGTCCCAGCCGACGCGGGCAAGTTGACGACTCGGGCGGAGACACCGAAGGTGGACGCAAGCTCTATTACCACCTCACCTTGCTCGCTGAAAGCAACATTGGCTACAAGAACCTCATCAAGCTGTCGAGCCTTGCATTTCTTGAGGGCTACTACTACCAGCCCCGCATGGATTGGGAATTGCTCGAGAAATACCACGAAGGTCTGATTGCTACGACCGGTTGTCTCGGCGGACACGTCTTGCAGGCCCTCTTAAAGGACGATTACAAAGACGCCAAAATCAAAGCGGCTCGTCTGCAAGAAATATTCGGTAAAGACAATTTATTTGTTGAGATTCAAGATCACGGTCTCGCCGCCCAAACCAAGACCAACCCGCAATTGCTTCAGATCGCCCAAGAAATTGGTGCACCCGTCATTGCAACAAATGACTCTCACTATGTGCATCGTCATGACAGCGATGCACACGATGCATTGTTATGTGTGCAGACCAACTCCATGATCAACGATCCGAAACGATTCCGCTTCGAGGGCACCGAGCACTATCTCAAAACATCAAACGAAATGCGCTATGTTTTCCGCGAAGTTCCGGAAGCCTGCGACAATACGCTCTGGATCGCCGAACGTGCCGATGTCACCATCGAGTTCGGCAAACCACAGCTACCGAACTTTAAATTTCCCGCTGGATTCGCCGATGACGCCGCTTATCTAGATCACCTCACCCGTGAAGGCGCGAAGCGACGATGGGGCGACAAATTGGCGCCATCGACCATTGAACGTCTTGCTTATGAAACAAAAGTCATTTGCGATATGGGCTTTGCTTCGTATTTCTTAATCGTGTGGGACCTCATTCGATACGCCAAGGAACAAGGCATTCGTGTTGGTCCGGGCCGTGGTTCAGCCGCCGGATGCGCAGTGGCATATTGCTTAGGTATCACCGAGATCGATCCAATTCGTTACGACCTACTATTTGAACGCTTTTTGAATCCAAGTCGTATTTCAATGCCCGACATCGACATGGACTTTGACTCGCGCTATCGCGAGCAAATGATCCACTACGCGACTGA
>JBEDJE010000109.1:0-4512 GCA_041172985.1 Actinomycetota bacterium | reverse complement strand
CGAACTTCTGAACGAAGGTCGTACCCGCACTCCTGCTGCACAACTTTCTTAACATGATCCATGACAGCGATGACATCGCTAGCACGACCACCAGGATCGGCTTGAATAAAATTGGCATGCTTCATTGAAACCTCTGCGGTTCCAATGCGGAATCCTCGGAGCCCACATCGATCAATGAGTTCACCAGCCGCAACCTCTCCAGGCACCGGATTGACAAAAACTGATCCTGCGTTTTGGCCACCAGGCTGATTCTCGCGTCGCCATTTGACGATCTCATCAATGACTTCTAGAGCGTCACTGCTGTCGCCCCATACCAATTCAAAAACGGCATCAATGACTACAGCATCATCGGGAAGGGATGATCCTCGAAAGCGCAGGCCGAGGTCAGACGTTTCGATCTCATGTAGTTCGCCAGTGCGAGATGAAAAAATGCGTGTACTCACCAAAGAACCGGCAATATCTGATCCGTGCCCACCTGCATTCATTTTGATTGCGCCACCGATTGTTCCGGGGACTCCGACCGCCCATTCAAAGCCACGTAACCCAACTGCAGCAGTACGTCGTGCCAAGACTGGCAAGGCCACCCCAGAACCAGCAATCACTCTGCTGTTCTCTGATGAAGTCGGCACATCAACATGCTGCGCGAACTCCCCCAACTGGACCACGACACCTTCAAATTCTGCATCACAAAAAAGACTGTTGCTACCTCGCCCAATCATGACCATTTCAACGGATAATTCTTGACATACAGCCGAAACTTTTTGCAATGTCGACATTTCATCGGCCCGACAGAACAACGCAGCATTTCCTCCAACTTTGTACGTCGTGAGGGACGCAACTGGGAAATGCCGTTGCGCAAGGTCGCCAAGCGCGTCTGCTGCTTTCTCCAATTTCGTCTTCATGAACGCGTTACACCAGAGCGAACATCGAGCAACTCTCGCGGTAGCGATTCAATATCGCCACAACCCATTGAGATGCAAACGTCTCCCGGACGCAGTATTTGATTGACGAACTGAGCCAAAGACGTACGCTCTTCATGCCAATGAACTTGGCTGTTCACTTGAGCACGGGTGACCGCATCAACGACTAGATGACCGGTAACGCCTTCAATCTTTTGCGTGCCAGATGCATAGATATCCGTAATTACTACGACATCTGCATCGACAAATGCCATCGCGTACTCATCTGACATCACGGCCATGCGGTTGTACCGGTTGGGCTGAAACACAGCTACGACTCGACCCCAACAGTCATCGCTGGTTTTCGCGGCTGACATCACGGCTGAAATTTCGCGCGGCAAGTGGGCGTAATCATCCACGAAAGTAACGCCATCTGACGATCCAATAATTTCAAATCGACGCCCAACACCACCGAACGTGGCAACTGCATTGATCGCTACCTGAGGTTCGACACCGCACTTCATAGCCATTGCAATAGCTGCCGTAACGTTCAAGACATTGTGATGGCCACGTAGCGACATACGAACGCTCAACTCCTCATTCGCTGAGTTCGCAGTGCTTGTGGTTATTGAAAACGTTGTTTCGCCATTCTTCGCATCAACCGAATGACACCGAAAGTCGGCGTGACTCGCGAATCCATAGGTGACGGTGTGGCTAGTTTTTTCAAAGCCAGCAATAATCGGATCATCGACACAAACAACTACTGGACCATTGATTCCCTGCAAGTACTTCTGAAATCCATCAGCGATTCCCTGAAGGTCCCCGTACTGATCAAGATGGTCTGAGTCAACATTTGTGAGGATTGAACCAGCCAAAGGCAGTTCTAAATGCGTTCCATCGCTCTCGTCGGCTTCGACGATCGTCCATGGAGAGCCGGTCCAGCGAGCTCCCACTCCCTCATCGAGAACATCGCCGCCAACAATAAAGTTGGGGTCGAGACCAGCTTCAGCAAAGATCCGCACGAGCAAAGAAGTCGTTGTGGTTTTCCCATGTGTGCCCGCGACGGCAATCGCTGGACGCATCGCACAAATTGAAGCGAGCATCCCTGCTCGATTGAGAACGACCAGTCCGGACTTTTCTGCTTCAACAAGTTCAATATTGGATCGTGGAATTGCCGTTGATGATGTCACCGCGTCGCATCCATGCACAACCAAGCGATCATGACCAATATTGATACGAACGCCCAACTCAATTAATCGTTCGATCACCGGCGAATGCTTAATGTCACTTCCAGATACGTCGTGACCCATTTGAGCCAAACATGTCGCTATAGCGCTCATACCTGGCCCGCCAACTCCGACAACATGGAGACGCATTCGGGCCGTCAAGTCGATGACCTCACTCATCGTTGTCGTCCTAATGCAACATCTTGGATGACTTCGGCAATTCTTCCTTGACGGTTCATCACTCCCATTTCGAAGGCCCGAATCGAAATCTCATGCAAAAGAGCTGGGTTAGCTCGAAGTTGAGTGACGGTATCTATCAATTTTTCAGCGACCTGATCCTCGGCGATCAAAACAGCCGCTCCACTCTCCGACAGATATTTCACATTCGATGTCTGATGGTCGTCAGATGCATCTTTCCAGGGAATAAGGATCGCAGGAACACCGGTTGCAGCAATATCGGCAATTGTGCCGGCCCCTCCCCGACCAATGAGAAGATCAACACTGGCATAAACATCCGACATGTTTTCTTCGTATGCAACAACCTGATAGTTCATTGCGGCATTGACATTGGCGATCGGATTGGCATACGTCTTCATAAATCGCGGTCCCACCACATGACGAAGTGCCAATTGTGCATCATCTCTAGATTCTTCCACGAACTGACTAATTGCATTATTCAGCACCAGAGAGCCCAATGATCCGCCAATCACTCCAATAAAGAAACTGTCGTCCCGGACCCCAAGACGTTGACGCGCCGCTGCACGATCAGTTTCGCGATTCACTTTTCGAATGACTCGCCGTACAGGAGCTCCGGTCATGACAGCCCGAGGTAGCTCGCTTGTCGGAAAAGCAACAGCTGTAACTTGCGCAAACCGCGACGTCAACTTGCTTGAACGCCCCGGGATCCGGTCGTAGCTGACGACAACGATGGGTATGTGTAATTTCCGCGCAGCCAACACCGCTGGCAAACTCGCATAGCCGCCAACACTGACGACTACTTGTGGAACTTCCTGCTTGAACAATGCAATTGCATTGCGTCTCGCTCGAAACAGTTTCGGGAAGAACCCACAGTTAGCACGTAAAGACTTCAGTGAAATGCTGCGCTGCAAGCCCACGACGTCAAAAAACGTATGGCGAATGCCCGTAGGAGGAAGGAGCTCTGTCTCAATGCCGCGTTTGGCACCGGTGTAGTAAACCTCGGTTAGATCGATCCCCGAGTCAACGAGAGCTTCGGCAATCGCAATTGCTGGAAGAACATGCCCAGAGGTTCCTCCGCCAGCGATGACCGCACAAGTCTTCATCGTGGGCGGCGAGCTACGTTCATCAATAATCCGCACGACACCATTGAGATGATAAGTGATGAACCGCCGTAAGAAATGAATGGCAAGGTCAAACCAGTCACCGGGATCAATCCGATGACCCCTCCGATATTGATCACGATTTGAATCAGAAACCAAGCCGAGATTCCTCCAGCCAACAGCATCCCGAATCGATGACGGCAAGACAATGCCACTTGCAAACCGAAGTAAATCAAGAAAGCGAACAAAGTCAGGAGGCCGAACACGCCAAGAAGACCCATTTCCTCGGCCAGAATTGAAAAGATGAAGTCGCTATGAGCCAACGGAACATAGCCCCACTTGCCACTGCCCGCACCAATACCTGTTCCAGTAACTCCACCGTTCGACAAGCTAATCATTGCTTGGTACACCTGGTAGCTATCGCTCTCACGTAACTCTTCAAGGTGCAAGAACGAGGTAAACCGCACCATTTTCTCGGGACTCGAACGAATAAAGAGAAAGCCGACAACTCCGGCGAGGAGGCCGAGCCCCGCCATTGGACGCAATGGAGCTCCAGCGATGAAAAGTACCGCAGCTGCGATTCCCATCATGACGATGCACGAACCAATATCGCTTTGTGCCGCCGAAATAGCCACCGCGCAACCGACGACAAAAAGGAATGGTTTCATTGTTTGTTTCAAGGAACCCATTTCTTTTTCGCGATTCGCCAACAAATCAGCGCCAAAGATAATGAGGAACAGTTTGGTGAACTCAGACGGCTGGAACCGTTGCCCAAAGATTTCAATCCATGCCCGAGCGCCATTGACACTCACACCGAATTTTGGAATAAATGCCATCGTCATCAAAACAATGCCAAACCAAGGGAGGATTTTGGCTAAGTGTCGTAAGTAATCCAAACGAAACACGTAGGCCAAAAACATTCCTGCGCCTCCGACACCGGCCATCATGGCTTGCTCGAAAAACATCTTCCAAGGCGAGCCGCCTTTATTAAATGAAGTGATTGACGAAGCGGACAAGACCATCACTAAACCAAACAAAACTAAAGTCAATGAAACCGCCAGGATCATGTAAAAGCCAAGTGGCTTTGGA
>JBEDJE010000108.1:0-6457 GCA_041172985.1 Actinomycetota bacterium | reverse complement strand
GATTATGTCGTCACCAAGATTCCGCGCTGGGCGTTTGAAAAACTTCCTGGCACAAGTGGTGTTCTTGGAACTCAAATGCAAAGCGTCGGAGAAGTGATGGCTATTGGTCGCACCTTCCCCGAAAGTTTGCAAAAAGCGTTGCGCTCGCTCGAGCAGGGACGTCTCGGTCTCAATTGCGATCCTGCTGAAAAGCAGCTTGCCGAAATCAATACCGATGAGTTGATGCGTCTCGTGGACATTCCTACTCCCGACCGAATTTTCATCATCGGCGAATTATTGCTCCGCGGTGTTTCGGTTGATGCGGTGCATGACGCTTGCAAGGTTGACCCGTGGTTCCTAGATCAGATGTCAATCATCATTGAAGAGCGCGATGCGGTGAAGTCGTTGAATCCGAGTGCGATGACCAAAGCTGCATGGAAGCGTGTGAAGCGTGTCGGATTCAGCGACGCACAGTTGGCGTATCTGTGGGGCAGTGCCGAATCAGAGGTGCGTGCCGCGCGCGAAGCTGCAGGTGTCATCCCCACCTATAAGACGGTTGATACGTGCTCGGCAGAGTTTGCTGCGTTAACTCCCTATCACTACTCGACATATGAAGACGAAAATGAAGTGCGCGAATCCGATCGCCAACGCGTCATTATTTTGGGCTCTGGTCCAAACCGTATCGGGCAAGGAATTGAATTCGACTACTGCTGCGTGCATGCATCGTTCGCGCTACGTGATGCTGGATTCGAAACCGTCATGGTGAACTGCAACCCAGAAACTGTCTCGACCGACTATGACACGTCTGATCGTTTGTACTTTGAGCCGCTGACCAAAGAAGATGTTCTCAATGTCATCGCTGCCGAAACCGCCGCTGCCGGAGGCAAGAAGCCCAAGGTCATTGTTTCATTGGGTGGCCAAACGCCGCTCAAACTTTCTGGTCAAATACCGGTTGATCTCATTGCTGGGACATCACCTGCATCAATCGATCTTGCCGAAGACCGCGAAAAATGGAACGAATTATGTGAGTCGCTCAGTATTCCGCAACCTCCTGGTGGCACTGCAATCAATCTTGAACAGGCGATGACCATTGTTGATCGCGTCGGTTTCCCAGTGTTGGTGCGACCAAGTTATGTATTGGGTGGTCGTGCGATGCAGATCGTTCACGATCGCGATCACTTGACGCGTGCGATGGCCGAACTTTCAAGTTTCGGCAGTCTGGGCAAAGAAGGTGGACTGTCGGCTGAACGTCCAGTTTTGGTTGATCGTTTCCTTGAAGACGCGACTGAAGTAGATGTTGATGCCATTCGCGATCACACCGGTGAAGTGCTCATTGGTGGAGTCATGGAACACGTTGAAGAAGCAGGAGTTCACTCAGGTGACTCGGCTTGTGCGATTCCTCCGCAAACGCTTCCTTCGTGGGTCGTTGAAGTGATCGAGTCGTACACGACCGCAATCGCCGCAGCGCTTGATGTTCGTGGCCTGATCAACGTGCAGTTTGCGGTTGCCGGAACCAATGTGTACGTCATTGAAGCGAACCCGCGCGCCAGTCGCACGGTTCCATTTGTTGCTAAGGCGACGGGCGTTCCGTTGGCCAAAGTGGCAACACGGGTCATGCTCGGTTCAACTTTGGCCGAACTGCGAACCGAAGGTTTGCTGACTCGTTCGGTATTGCTTGACTCGCCCGACACGGTGGCGGTGAAAGAAGCGGTGTTGCCGTTTAGCCGGTTCCCCGAAGTTGATACTGCTCTCGGACCGGAAATGCGTTCAACCGGCGAAGTGATGGGAATCGACGTCACTTTTGGTCGGGCGTTCTATAAAGCAGAACTTGCAGCGGGCACAGTGTTGCCAACAAGCGGAACAGTTTTCTTGTCTCTTGCTGACGGCGATAAGCCTGCCGGAATAGTTGTAGCTAAACGATTGCGTGCGCTCGGATTCGGCATGGTTGATGCAGTTGTTGGCAAAGTAAGCGAAGGTGCCAAGATCACTGCAGTTAATCTCATCGCGAGTGGTGAAATCACATTTGTGATCAACACGCCGCAAGGCCGAGGTGGTCGAACTGACGGAGAAGCAATTCGTAAAGCAGCCAATGTCTATCGAGTGTGTTCGGTGACAACTGTTGAAGCAGCGCTTGCTGCTGTCCAAGGTATGGCCGAACAGATTGATCATCCACTTGAAGTGAAGAGCTTGCAGGAATACCACGGAAGGTGAGAACAACGTTGTGAGTTCACGTGTGCAAGTTGGTTCAGTTGAGTTCAAGCATCCATTGATGGCTGCTTCGGGCACGGCAGGACACGGGGCTGAACTTTCTGCGTACGGAGATCTCTCGTCAATTGGCGCCGTAGTAGTGAAATCCCTCGCTGCGACCGAGTGGGCTGGCAACCCAGCCCCGCGTGTTCATCCGATTGCACAAGGCATGATCAATGCTGTTGGGTTGCAAGGTTCTGGCGTCAATCATTGGATCGAAAATGATTTGCCAGCAATGGCTGCAGTCAACGCCACCGCCGTCGTCAGTATCTGGGGACGCTCGGTTGACGAATACCGAGATGCAGCACGACTCTTGAACGAGGGATTGAATCGCTCTTCACATGAGTCGACGGTTGTTGCAGTTGAAGTCAATTTGTCATGTCCCAATATGAACGGTCACGGAATCTTTGCTCATGACATCGCGATGTCGGCCGAAGTGATCGCGGCTTGTTCGTTGCTCAATCGTCCCTTGTGGGCCAAACTCAGCCCGAATACTGATCAGGTGATTGCAGTCGCACGTGCAGTGCACGAAGCGGGGGCCGAAGCAGTCACTTTGATTAACACGGTCGTGGGTATGGTCCTCGACCCCGAGACCGGACGTCCGGCTCTCGGAAATGGCGGCGGCGGTATTTCGGGTCGAGCGATTCACCCAGTTGCGGTCCGCACGGTCTTTGATGTGCATGCAGCGTTGCCCAATTTGCCCATCGTCGGAGTGGGGGGAGTGACTTCAGGTTGGGAGGCCGCAGAACTCATGTTGGCGGGAGCCAGTGCGGTGCAGGTGGGCACCGCAACCTTCGCCGACCCGCGCGCGTGTTTCAAGATTGCGAGTGAACTGACCGCATGGGCCCAAAGGCATGGTTTATCTGATATCGCGCACTTGACCGGACTGGCACATCGTGGGGGATTGAGTCAGTCGTAACGGTGCAAAATGGGCTGGTATCCACCTATTGAACGCTTGTGATAGGTACGGTTTGCCCATGGCCACTCCTCCGATACTCACACCAGAACAGCGTGTTGCAGCCCTCGCCAAAGCGGCTGAAGCACGGACTGCGCGTGCCGCAATCAAGGTCGAGCTCAAACAGGGCACCTTGACGGTTGCTGCAGCGCTTGAATCTGCTGACCCCAATGTTGGCAAGCTCAAGGTCATCGCCATGCTGGAAAGCCTTCCGGGCCTTGGCAAAGTGAAAGCGCGCAAGATCATGGAGGAAGTTGGCATTGCCGACAACCGCAAGATCCAGGGTCTGGGCACGCAGCAGAAAAAAGCACTTCTCGAACACTTAGCCAAGTGAACGAGCGGGCCGAACCGCCCGCCTCATCGTCGAGTGCAGTTCCGTTGATCGTGATCGTCTCTGGTCCAGGCGGGGTTGGTAAGGGCACCATCGTGGACGCCTTGTTGCGCCGAGACTCGACTTTGCTCCTTAGTCGTTCGTGGACGACCCGAGAACAACGCCCGGGTGAGCATGATGATGCGTACGTTTTCACTACTCGTGAAGCCTTTGAGAGTCACCGAAAAGCAGACGGATTTCTCGAATGGACCGAATTTTTGGGGAATTATTACGGAACCCCCGTGCCTGATTTGAGCGATGGTCGCGACATCGTCCTTGAAATTGAGGTGGATGGAGCCCAGCAGGTCAAGGTTCGTCACCCCGAATCGGTCTTGATTTTCATTTTGCCGCCATCTCGCGATGAGCAACGCCGACGCCTGATCGGTCGGGGAGACCCGGATCACAAGGTCATCGAACGGCTGCGAAAGGCCGAAGAAGAAGAGCCAGTTGGGCTCGCGCTGGCCGATTACTCATTTGTCAACGACGACCTCGATCACACCGTGACCGAAATGTTGAGCCTGATCGAGCGGCTTCGCGCGCTTGCAGGGCGCTAAAACCCCCATTTTCGGGCTAGGCTCAATCGCTGAACTATTTGGCGTTAGCCCTCTCAAAGGACCAGATCTACTATGGCCGCAACCAATGACTCCATGATGACCCCACAGCTTGAGGTGCTTCTCGGCAAGGTTGATTCAAAGTTCAGTTTGGTGACTTTGGCAGCGAGCCGGGCGCGTGAGTTGCAGCAGTACTACGCCAAGATGGGTTCCGTGAGCTCGAAGGTTGTTCCTCCTCAGGTCGCATCATTGCGCAAGCCACTCAGCATGGGTTTTGAAGAAATCGCGGCTGACAAAATTGTTCGTGTATCCGCCGACGAAATGGCCGAACGACGTGCCGCCGAAGAGGCCGCGCAAGCCGATGCCGCAGCTTTGTTCGCGAGCGCTCAAGAAGCAGCAAGCGAAGAAGCTGTCGTTGAAGCAGTCGATGAAGACAGCGCATCTGGCGCTGATTCCGGCGACGCCTGATTGATCATGGCCGATCTGGCCGGTAAGCGAATTGTTGTTGGTGTATGTGGCGGTATCGCCGCGTACAAAGCTGTTGAAGTTATCCGCCGATTAGTTGATGCGGGAGCACATGTCATTCCGGTAATGACAAAAGGCGCTGAACATTTCATTGGTCGCACCACACTTTCGGCATTGGCGAGCGAACCGGTGCAGACGTCGTTGTGGGATGAAGCCTCACCTATTCCGCACACCAAGCTTGGGCAAGGTGCTGATCTCGTTCTGATTGCACCAGCAACGGCGCGTCTCATTGGTGCCTATGCAAATGGTTTGTCGACCGACCTCATGACCAATGTGTTGATTGCAACGCGTGCGCCGGTCATTGTCTGTCCGGCAATGCATACCGAAATGTGGGAGCACCCGGCAATTCAACAAAATGTTGCGACGCTTGCATCACGCGGAGTGCACATCGTTGAACCCGAAGCCGGTCGATTGGCTGGTGGTGATTCAGGTAAGGGTCGCTTGGCGTCACCTGACGCAATCATCGCTGCAGTACATCAAGTGCTCGGACCCAAGGATCTCGCGGGTGTCAAAGTCATTGTGAGCGCTGGCGGAACCCGTGAACCTATTGATTCGGTTCGAGTTATTGCTAATCGTTCAAGTGGCAAGCAGGGCTACGCCGTCGCTGCTGAGGCAGCCTCGCGGGGTGCTGATGTGACGCTTATTTCAACTGTTGAACTACCCACGCCAGCGGGCGTACGTGTCGTCAACGTTGAAACGGCGGCGCAGATGCAAGAGGCCATCGAGTCAGTGTGGTCAACCAGCGCAGTCATGATCATGAGCGCCGCAGTCGCCGATTTTCGACCGATCGCGTGTGCATCGCAAAAGTTGAAGAAAGACAGTGGAATCCCGCAGATTGTGCTTGAAGCGACGCCCGATATTTTGGCTGGCCTCGGAGCCTCAAAGCGCCCTGGTCAGGTACTGGTTGGGTTTGCTGCCGAGACGTCAGACTTGGTTGCCAACGCTCAAAGCAAGCTTGAACGCAAGAACCTTGACCTGATTGTGGCCAATGACGTCAGTCAGCCTGGGGTCGGTTTTGCCCATGACACCAATGCGGTCACCTTCCTGCGACCCAACCAGCCTCTAGAGTCGGTGTCGTTGACTGACAAGCGGGCTGTGGCTCGGGCGTTGCTCGACATTGTGGTGCAGATACGAGCAACGCACTAGTTGCCCAATCAAGTTTTTATCAACACATCTATCAACCCATTTCTTTCACTGAAAGCGATGACACGGAGCCATCATGAGTCGTAACTGGACATTCACTTCCGAGAGCGTGACCGAAGGTCACCCCGACAAGGTCGCCGACCAAGTTTCTGATGCGGTGCTCGACGCGATCCTCGCGCAAGACCCACATGCTCGTGTCGCTTGCGAAACTTTGGTGACAACTGGCCTGTGTTTGGTCTCTGGTGAAATCACCACCGAGGCTTACGTTGATATTGCTGAGACTGCTCGCGAAGTCATCAAGGGCATTGGTTACACCAATGCCGATTTTGGTTTTGATGGCAAGACCTGTGGCGTGCTTGTTGCGCTCGACGCACAGTCGCCCGACATCGCACAAGGTGTCAACAAGAGTGAAGAAGTGCGTGCTCGCACCGGAAGCGATGACCTCGATCTTCAGGGTGCTGGCGACCAAGGAATGATGTTTGGTTACGCGTGCAACGAGACCGAAACTTTGATGCCGTTGCCGATTCACTTGGCCCACCGTTTGGCCGAGCGATTGGCGTTAGTGCGCAAGTCGAGTCAAATTCCCTACCTTCGCCCAGACGGCAAGACTCAAGTGACGTTCGATTATGTCGATGGCAAGCCAGTCCGTTTGAAGACTGTGCTCATCTCAACTCAGCACGATGAAGG
>JBEDJE010000107.1:0-6766 GCA_041172985.1 Actinomycetota bacterium | reverse complement strand
TTCAGTTCTTGAAGCAGGCGAGCCAGTAGTTATTCCCAACTCCGAAGGTTCCCGCACGACTCCTTCGGTCGTGGCCTTTTCGAAGGCTGGCGAAGTTCTTGTCGGCGAAGTGGCCAAACGACAGGCCATCACCAACCCTGATCGCACCTTCCGTTCCGTCAAGCGCCACATGGGCACTAATTGGCGCAGCGAAGACATTGACGGCAAGCAGTACTCGCCTCAAGAAATCAGTGCTCGCACCTTGATGAAGCTCAAGCGTGACGCCGAGGCGTATTTGGGCGACACCGTGACCCAGGCTGTCATTACCGTTCCCGCATACTTTGATGACGCACAACGGACAGCCACCAAAGAAGCCGGTCAGATTGCCGGTCTTGAAGTTCTCCGCATCATCAACGAACCGACTGCGGCCGCGTTGGCCTACGGTCTCGACAAGGGCGATGAAGACGAAACCATTTTGGTGTTCGACCTCGGCGGCGGAACCTTTGACGTTTCGGTTCTCGAAATTGGTGACGGTGTCTTCGAAGTGAAGAGCACCCACGGTGACACCGTTCTTGGTGGAGACGACTGGGATCAGCGTGTCATTGATTGGTTGGTCAATCAGTTCAAGTCTGCACACGGTGTCGATCTTGCCAATGACCGTATGGCTACACAGCGATTGAAGGAAGCAGCTGAAAAAGCCAAGATCGAACTGAGCCAAGTTCAGCAAACACAGATCAACTTGCCGTTCATTACCGCAACCCCCGAAGGTCCGTTGCACCTTGATGAAACACTCACGCGCGCAAAGTTTCAAGATATGACTGCCGATCTCATCGAGCGTTGCCGTATTCCTTTCGAACAGGCGATTAAAGATGCTGGTCTCACCAAGGGTCAGATTCACCACGTGATCATGGTGGGTGGATCAACTCGTATGCCTGCAGTGCAAGACCTCGTGATGTCTCTCACCGGTAAAGAACCCAACAAGACCGTGAACCCCGACGAAGTCGTGGCTATCGGTGCAGCTGTTCAAGCAGGCGTGTTGAAGGGCGATGTCAAAGATGTGTTGTTGCTTGACGTCACTCCGTTGTCACTCGGTATCGAAACCAAGGGTGGCGTAATGACCAAGCTCATCGAACGCAACACCACTATCCCAACCAAGCGCACCGAAGTATTCACGACCGCTGAAGATATGCAGCCATCAGTTGAGATTCATGTGATCCAGGGTGAGCGCGAAATGGCTTCGTTTAACAAGACACTTGGCAAGTTCCAGTTGGTTGATCTACCGCCGGCACCGCGTGGTGTTCCGCAGATTGAAGTGACATTCGATATTGATGCCAACGGCATCGTGCATGTGAGTGCCAAAGACCGTGCGACCAATAAAGAACAGTCAATGACCATCAGTGGCCAGTCGACTTTGTCTAAGGATGACATCAATCAAATGGTGAAAGACGCCGAAGCTCACGCTGAGGAAGATCGTCAGCGTCGTGAAGAAGCCGAAATTCGTAACAACGCCGACTCGTTGGTGTATCAGACCGAAAAAGTTTTGCGTGAGCAAGGTGACAAAGTCACTGCCGAAGAAAAAGCCGCTGTTGAAGAACCGCTCGCAGCATTGAAGATTGCTCTAGAAGGTAATGACAATGCCGTCATCAAGGCAGCAACTGATGCATTGATGTCGGCGAGCCAGGCTTTCAGTCAGAAGTTGTACGAGACAGCAGCTCGCGATTCGAATGCTGCTGGAACTTCAGCTTCGGGTCAGAATGCTGGCGGCACCAATGACGACGAAATCGTTGACGCTGAAATCGTCGACGGCGACGCCTGAGTTCTGCCATGACGAACGACAATGGTGATGTTGTTGGTGAACCAACAACCGAAACCGAAGATGGTGTTGCAGTCGATGGGGCTGCAGCCACCATTGAACATGATGTTGAAGCACTTCTCATTGAACGAGATTCGTTCCGTGAGATGGCGCAACGACTTCAGGCCGAATTCGAGAATTATCGCAAGCGTGTTGCCTCGCAAACTGCCGATGACATCAATAGGGCCACGGGTCGCATTGCTGAATCGTTGTTGCCAGTACTCGATGCATGTGAAGCAGCTTTCGTTGCCCATCCGGCAGAAGTCGAACCACTATTCAATCTCTTGTTGACAGAGTTGAAGAAGCAGGGACTCGAAGCACTTGACCTCAATGGTCAAACCTTCAATCCAGCTCAAGCTGACGCGGTCATCCACGAAGAAGGTGAAGGTGACGGCAATGGCAACACTGTCGTCACCGATGTTTTGCGAACTGGGTACACCTGGAAGGGTCGCGTATTGCGTCCCGCCATGGTCAAAGTCCGCGGCTAGTTACATAACGATTAAAGACACAGCGAGGGGGTGAGTCATGGCAGCACAACGTGAATGGTACGAAAAGGATTACTACGCGTTGCTGGGCGTGGCTCAAACTGCTGAAGCGAAAGAAATCACCAAGGCTTATCGCAAATTGGCCCGCGAAAATCATCCTGATGCAAAACCAGGAGACGATGCCGCCGAAGAACGCTTCAAAGAAATCTCGACCGCTTATGACGTACTCAGCGACGAAACCAAACGTCGCGAATATGACGAGGTTCGTCGACTCGGACCTATGGGCGGTGGAGGCATGGGAAACATGCGCTTCACTACTGGGGGCGATTCTGGTTCATTCGAAGACATGTTTCGCATGTTTTCAGGTGGTCGAGCGCGTGGCGGTGCGAGTAGCGGAGTCGGTCCGCGTCGTGGTTCCGATCTTGAAGCGGCGCTCACACTTGATTTCAATGATGCAGTTCTGGGTGTGACCACAAGTGTGTATCTCACCAGTGATGCGCGATGCGACACGTGCATCGGCTCGGGTGCTCGCCCCGGAACAGATCGCAAGACATGTTCTCGATGTGGTGGCCGCGGCCAAGTCGATGACAATCAAGGGTTGTTTTCTTTTGCTTCACCATGCCCCGGCTGTGGCGGTGCCGGAAGCATTGTGGAAACACCTTGTGGTGCATGCCGCGGAAGCGGAATTGAAAAGCGAAATCGTGAAGTCAAGGTGCGAGTACCAGCCGGAGTCTCTGATGGTTCACGCATACGATTGCCAAGCAAAGGAACACCTGGCCGCAATGGTGGCCCAAACGGCGATCTCTTCATCATCTGTCGAGTGGGTAAGAGTGCAACATTTGGTCGCGACGGCGACAATCTGACGGTCAATGTCCCAGTGACATTTACTGAAGCAGCACTCGGAGCTGATATTGAAGTTCCGACATTAAGTGGCGACAATGTGACGTTGCGTATCAAGGCGGGTACCCAAAGTGGAAGTCGTCACCGTGTCAAGGGACGCGGTATCGAAACCACGAAGCATCATGGTGATCTCATTGTGACAGTCAACGTTGTCGTCCCTACCGAATTGAGTGACGACGAACGACAAGCCATCGAAGCATTGGCATTGGTGTCTAACGAAAATCCACGAGAGAGTTCACGCAACAGCTAGGGAGGCATTCATGAGTCAACAAACTAATGAACACGCCATCTATGTCATTTCGGTTGCCGCACAACGCGCCGGGATGCATCCGCAGACGCTGCGAATCTACGAACGACGTGGCCTCTTGCATCCAGCTCGAACCCAAGGCGGAAATCGTCGCTACAGCGAATTAGATATTGCGCGCCTACGACGAATTGCCGAACTCACTGCCGAAGGTATGAATGTCGAAGGTATTCGTCGCGTGATGTACCTCGAAGCCGAAGTAATTCGTCTGCGTAATGAGGTTGATCAGTTGCGGTTGCTTGCGACACAAGCGATCAGTGCTGTTCAGGGGAGACCGGCGAATACGACATCAGAGGCGAACATTGTGCCTTTACGCCAGGCAGTCACGGTCTTTGGTCATATTGATTCGGTATTGCGACGAGATTGAGTGAGGTGACCGATGAATACTCAACGTGATTATCAGCCCTATCTTGCTGGAGCATTTCGTTGGAGGCTCGGGCTTCGACCTTTAGATCTTGCAAACTGGATCGAAATCGGCGATGACTACGACCACGAAATGGATACCAAGAAATCGGTCTTCACTCACAACTTCTCTACGGCAAATGCTTTTCAAGCAAATACCGAAGACGAGGCCGCAGAAGTCATGATTGAATTGATTGATCATCTAGCGACAACTCGATCAGATTGGTTTGCTCGAGAGGGTCGCGACATTGTGAATCACCATCGTCATGAACGCTTTCCCGTTGAGCCCAATAG
The DNA here is from genome assembly GCA_041172985.1 of Actinomycetota bacterium. GTDB lineage: Bacteria > Actinomycetota > Acidimicrobiia > Acidimicrobiales > Ilumatobacteraceae > Casp-actino8. The sequence goes on along the minus strand of JBEDJE010000107.1, from coordinate 2,550 downwards.
CAATGGTGAGTGGGCCGAACATCCATTAGTGACTTGCGCTCGACTTGTCCAGGAAGATTTTGCTTTGCTTGTTGAACGTGATGGCCGATTGGTTTTTGGCGGTGGCAGCGTTTGTTTCCCCAATCGCTGGGACCTCAATTCAAAGTTGGGTCCGACTCTCACCCCAAAAGTCTTTCTGGCGAACGGGTTGGGCGGTCCTCAATACTGGAGAGCTGTATCAAGCTGTTGATGGTACGGCACCAGAGTCTCCCGCATTACCAGCACTCGGAGACCCGACAACAGGTGATCGCTTGTTCTTGCGAGTCGAACGTGAAACGATTCGGCGCTTTCCAAAAACAAATTGTGTGTTGTTCACCATTCGGTCGTATGTACGACCTCTCTCGCATCTCGTGAATCGACCCGAAGATGCCGCCCGACTGGCCGATGCCCTCAGCAACCTGCCTGACGATGTACGCGATTACAAACAGACCACCGAATTGACTGCGCCGGCGGTTCATTGGTTGCAAACAGTGGTCTCACAATCAGGTAGTTGAAGAGGAAACTGACATGGCTCTGAACCCGAAAAATTGGACACTCAAAACTCAAGAGGCTGTTGCATCAGCCGTCGATCAAGCCAAGGCTTTATCGAATCCCGAGTTGACACCCGATCACTTGATGGCGGCTATCGCGCGTCAAGACGACACCATTATTCCTGCAGTTTTATCAAAACTCGGACAAGCACCATTGATGGTACGAAATGCTGCCGACGAAAAAGTTTCAAAATTACCCAAAGCCTACGGTGGCGACGAACCTCGGATGAATCGTGAACTCAGTAACGTCTTTGAAAACGCTGAGAAGTACCAAAAAGATTTCAAGGACGATTACTTGTCGGTTGAGCACTTATTGCTTGCGATGAATAGTCGTTTGGGTATTGGTAGCGAAGAACTGATGCAAGCGTTACGCGATGTACGCGGAAGCCATCGGATAACGACACAGAACCCTGAAGAGAATTTTCAAGCGCTCGAGAAGTATGGACAAGATCTGACCAAGCGTGCGCGTGACGGAAAGATTGATCCGGTCATCGGTCGCGATGATGAAATTCGCCGAGTGATTCAAGTATTGAGCCGTCGTACGAAGAACAATCCAGTTCTTATCGGTGAACCAGGTGTTGGTAAGACTGCCATTGTCGAAGGTTTAGCACGACGTATCGCCGAAGGTGATGTGCCCGAAGGTTTAAAGAACAAGCGTTTGATTTCACTTGATATTGCCAGCTTGGTAGCTGGTACAAAATACCGAGGCGAATTCGAAGAACGTCTCAAAGCAGTACTCAAAGAAATCACCGATGCTGCTGGTGAAGTGATCACGTTTGTTGATGAACTACACACCATTGTGGGCGCTGGCGGCGCCGAAGGTGCCATGGACGCTGGCAACATGATTAAGCCCATGTTGGCGCGTGGTGAGTTGCGCATGATCGGTGCCACCACTCTTGATGAATATCGTAAGTACGTCGAAAAAGATCCGGCCCTTGAACGTCGTTTTCAACAGGTCTATGTCGGTGAACCCACCGTTGAAGACACCATCGCTATTTTGCGCGGTCTGAAAGAACGTTACGAAGTACACCACGGTGTGCGCATCCAAGACTCGGCTCTGGTGAGTGCGGCAGTTTTGTCCGATCGTTACATCACGAGTCGCTTCTTGCCCGATAAGGCTATTGATCTTGTTGATGAAGCCGCGAGCAAGTTGCGCATTGAAATTGACTCGCTACCGACCGAGATTGATGTCGTTGAACGTCGCATTATGCAACTCGAGATTGAAAAGTTGGCGTTAGCAAAAGAAACCGATCTAGCTTCACGTGATCGTCTCGCAACAATTGACGATGAATTGTTGCTATTGAAGAACGATGCAGGCGTTATGCGCGAACACTGGCAGCAAGAAAAGGATGCGATCGGTGCTATTCGAAATCTGAAGGAAGAGCTCGAACAACTCAAGATCAGTGTCGAATACGAAACCGATCTGCAAAAGAAGTCCGAAATTAGCTACGGACGAATCCCTGAGATCGAACGCCGAATCTCTGAAGCAACGGGTCATTTAGATGTGTTGCAAACAGGTAATCGGATGCTCAAAGAAGAAGTTGATGCCGAAGACATCGCCGAAGTAGTGAGCAAGTCAACCGGTGTGCCGGTCACGCGACTTCTTGAAGGCGAAATGGCCAAGTTGGTTCATCTTGAAGCCCTCTTGCATCAGCGGGTCATTGGTCAAGATCAGGCGGTCACTGCCGTATCAAATGCGATTCGTCGCAGCCGGGCGGGATTGTCTGATCCCAATCGACCAATTGGTTCGTTCTTGTTCTTGGGACCAACTGGTGTGGGTAAAACCGAGTTGGCGCGTGCTGTCGCTGAATTCTTGTTTGATGACGAGCGCGCCATGGTTCGTATCGATATGGGTGAGTACATGGAGAAACACTCAGTTTCGCGTTTAGTTGGCGCTCCTCCGGGTTATGTGGGTTACGACCAGGGTGGTCAGCTCACCGAAGCAGTGCGTCGTCGTGCATACACCGTGGTGTTGCTTGAT
>JBEDJE010000106.1:0-6012 GCA_041172985.1 Actinomycetota bacterium | reverse complement strand
AGAAAGAATGACGACACGAATATCTTCACGAAGTTTGAGCCAAGCGCCTAGCTCAACAATTTCGCTCATCAACTGGCGCGACAACGCATTGAGTTTCTCGGGTCGATTGAGAGTGACCCGGCCGACACGACCCTCAACTTCAACAACCAGCGTCTTGAATGGCGGTTGATCAATCATTAGAGAACTCGTCGAACAGCTTGAATCTTGCTGGCACTCGGCAGTGTCGAGATTCGAACTGAGCCGCCGGTGTACGGAGCTTCAATCCATTGAGTTGCACTGATCGCTATACCAACATGGCTGATCTGCGTCGTATTCTTTGTTGAGTACGTGAACACCAAGTCACCAGCTTGAATACCTACCGACTTCCAGTCAACGGCAGTGCCAAGTTTTGATTGAAGCAAGCTTTGGTGCGGCAACGAAACTTTCACCTGAGCGAATGCCGCCTTAGTGAGACCCGAGCAGTCATACGAAGTCGGGCCAGCCTTGGCAAATTCATACGGTTTGCCGACTTGAGCCTTAGCAAAATCAAGGACAACTTGCAGACGTGACGGCACAGCGATAGTCGCAGTAGTCGCTACAACCTTTGAGCCTTCGGGCAACTTCACAATTTGACCAGGACGAATCACGCTGGACTTGGTGAAACCATTGACCGTCAAGAACTCCGACAAAGAAACTTTCGCTTTTGAAGCAATACCGCTCAACGAGTCATTCTTCACAACCGTGTACGTCGCACTACTTGCGATTGCGGGAGCAGCAGCAACGACAGCGCTATTGACAGAAACTGTCACGACTACTGCAGCATCTGGAAGCTTGATGACTTGGCCCGGCAAGATAACGCTGCTCGACTTAAACCCGTTAACTGCGAGCAAATCATTGAATTTCACTTTTGTTTTGCTGGCATTCTTAACAACAACGTACGTCAATCCAGCCGTGGCGGTTGCCGATGACGAGTTAGTCGTCTTTGATTTTGAATCGGCGAGTGCACCAGGAACACCAACAACACCAAGCATGATTGCCGAGCACAATGACACTGCAAGTGTCTTGCTCATTATTTTCATGCTTCGCTTCACGGGTTTTTGTATCGGACCCGTTCAGAAAGAACTTGAATGATTACTGCAAAATAACACTGTGAGCAGGGTTTTTACCCCGCAGAGATCTAGTCGCGAATCTTACGATCCATGTTTTCGTGATACAGCGCGATCTTAAACTCGCGCTCAGAAAGAATCTGCTCAGTAAATGCGCTCGACTTCTTTGTGCGAGTCATTTGGTCATAGATACCAATATCTTCGGCAACAACGCCTTTAAGTACTTCCCAGTGAGCCATGGTCTTTTTGTAGTACGAAGCGTATTCGGGGTCACTCTGTTCACCCGGATAGATCAGTTCCCAACACAAGAATTTCGTGCGGTCTACACCCAAGGGAATTGGCTGAAAAACCTTGAATATGTTCGGGGTTGCAATTGAACACCGTGTTCGGGAAAACCACATAGTGACAAATTGAATTCTGATGGTGATCGTATGACTCGCTATTCAATTCATCGAGCGATGCCGGCCGTGGTACAAAACACATGAAGTTGTCACCAGTGACATGGAACGAGGCAAATCGCGTCGCTTTGGTGAACTCTGGCGGCGAATGATGCAACTCAGTGACGTGATAAATCTCGTTAAACCCGTCAACGATGGTTTTGTAGTTGATCGGGACATCCCATTCAACGACTTCATGAAGAATCATGTCTTCCATCTTGAATGCGCCGAGGTCGCTTGAGATATCTGGACCAATTGATTCGAGCAACGGCACAGCTTTATCTGGACCTGCCAAATTGATCCACACCCAACCGCCCCACTCGCCTACCGCAACTGGAATTGCTCCAATGTCGGCGATATGGTCTGGACCGAAATCTTCACGCTCGGGAATACCGACCAACTTGCCTTTCGTGTCGTAGACCCAGCCGTGATACGGGCAAGAAAAGCGGCGAGCACCGCAACCGGTCTTTTCTGCAACAATTGCCGGACCACGATGGCGGCACACATTATGGAAAGCCGACAATGAACCATCGGCTTGCCGAACCACAACAATGCTTTCGTCATGACCTTCATAAGTGATCCAGTCACCAGTGCCCACCACTTGCGCACTACGACCAGCGATCATCCAATGACGACCAAGGACGCGCTCACGTTCAAGTTCAAAACGAGTTGTATCGCGATAAACGCTTGCGTCCATCACACTCGGGCCAAATTTGGGAAGCGCCTGAACAGACGGACCTAGGCGAGCTGGCAATTCTCCTCGAACTGGAATATGAACCATCATGACCTCGTTTCGTGCTTCTATTTCTACCAAAAATACCGAGGTAGCGACGACTGCTACGACCCTAGAAAGACGACTATGCCAACATATGAAGGTGACGTTCTCGGAAAAAGTCGTACGACTCCACGGGGTCTACGACGCCACAGGAACAACTGCCGGGGAAATCGCGTATTTTCTACGTCGCACTCTCTTGAATCAGCATTGCTCACTCTGCGATATCACTCATTCGACATTTTCTCGCCGACCCACTTGGGACAGTTGTGTCACCAACCTTGGGATCGAATTTCAGCTACATCATCGCAATGATGTGCCAACAACGGTTGCCGCCACTCCCGGATACGTGACACCATGCGTCATTTGCGAATACGAAGATGGTTCACTTACATTGCTCGTCAATTCAAACGAACTCGATTCATGCGGTAATTCCCCAGAACAATTGATGAACCTCATATTCGCCAAAATTACCGACAAGACAGAAGGCTGATTTCTCCCATGAAAGTTATTGCTGGCATGAGCGACCGAATTCCGCTCAACGAAATAGGAAAGTACGCCCAGCACGTCGAGAACCTCGGCTACGACATTTTGCACATTCCCGAGACAGTCCATGACTCAATGGCTGTCGCACTATTGGCACTTGAACACACCACAACCCTGAGGGTGCAGACCAGTCTTACTTTGGCATTCCCGCGAAGCCCCATGTTGCTTGCCCTACAAGCTTGGGATCTCTCGCAGATGAGCGCAGGACGTTTCGACCTCGGACTCGCAACTCAAATTAAGCAAAACATTGAAGGACGATTCGGAATTCCATGGTCATCGCCCATTCGCAAGATGAACGACTACGTCGTCGCAGTGAAAACCGCTTGGAATAGTTTCGCCACTGGTGATCCATTCAATGTTGACACCGAGCATTACCGCATGAATCGACTTCAGCCGTTCTTCAACCCAGGACCTCTTCCCCACGCAGGTCCTCAATTACTTCTCGGTGGAGTCAATGACAATGCAATACGCCTTGCGGGCGAAGTAGCCGAATGGTTTGTGACACACCCCACCAACTCGCATCCTCGTTTTCTACGCGACCGCGCTTTGCCACGACTGGCCGAGGGCATTAACTCAGCACAACGGGTAGCCAACGATGTTCACGTAGCAATTGCAATTCCCTACATCACGGGTCCTACTCAAGTATCGGTCGACCAAAGTCGCGAGGCCCAGCGAGCAGTGCTGGGCTTTTTGTACTCAACACCCGCTTATCGTCGAACTCTCGAGCTATTTGGCTGGGACGATCTCGGGGCCCGGTTGCAAGCCATGACTCGCAGCGGCGATTGGTCACAACTCGGACAACTGATGACGGATGAAGTTCTTGATGCATTGATCCCGTCCGGAACCTGGGAAGAACTTCCATCGGTCATCAATGATTGGTTCGGCGGATTAGTCGACGCTGTTCTCATTCAGCCATCAGATACCTACGACGAAGAATTTGCCCAACTCATTCAGCGCGTCAAATTGATTGAGTCAAGACTTAACGCCGCGTGACGAGTTCGTCACGATAGCCACACCCACCAAAATGATGGGTAAAGCGATCGCCATATTGGTCGAAACTTGTTCGTCGCTCAACACCACACCAAGCAGCACTGCGATAGCCGGGTTGACATAGGCATAGCTCATTGCGAGCGGTCCGCTCACGTGACTGTTCAGATACGTAAAAGCCGTGAAGGCAACAATTGAGCCAATGAAAATGAGATAGACGACTGCCAACGAACTTCGCGCACTTGGCATCTGCACATTCTCTTGCCAAATCACCGACAGAATTAAGAAAACAATCGCGGCGGCCGCCATTTCAATTGCTGTCGCCATGAAACCAGATGGCATGTCAATCCGGCGACTTAAAGCTGAACCAAAGCTCCACGACAGACACGCCACGAAGACCAGCGAGGTTCCACTCCAGGATCCGGAAAGTCCGCTATCGGAAACCAGAACAAAAACGCCAGCCATACCAATCAACATGCCAACCCACTGCATTCGTATCGGCCAGGTCTTCCACAGACCGCCCCATAATGCCATCAACATTGGTTGAATCGCGATAATGGTCGCAACCAGACCCGAGTCGACTCCTCGGTCCTCAGCCACAGTCACCATGCCAAGGCCACCGATGAGCAACAGCACTCCAATGAAAGAAGCATTGCGAACTTGAACTCGCGATGGCCACGGCACCTTTCTGAACTTCAAGAATGCCAACATCACTGTGCTCGCAACTGTGAACCGAATGCCCTGCATGAAGAACGGCGGCAAGGTTTCAAGTCCAATTTTGATTGCCAAGTAGGTCGATCCCCAGATGATCCACACCGCCGCCAGCGACAACACGACTGTTCGATTAAAGGTTGTGGGAGAACTACTCGGCATTCTTTCAAGTCTCGCAGATACCCTGATCAACATGAGTACCAATTTGGGTGCCAACTCAAGTTCTTTGACTGATTCCCCAACGCCCTTGTGCGTTCTCGGCGACTTTGCTTGGGACGTGCTCATTCGCACCAACTCTGAACTTCTGCGCGGTGGCGACACCTTTGGCGAGGTCATGTTGACTCCCGGTGGAAGTGCAGCCAATGTTGCGGTGTGGGCCAGTCGATGCGGAATGAATACTCGGTTCGTCGGCAAGATCGGGCGCGATCGTTTCGGACAACTCGCCCAAGAAGATCTTGAGCGCGAAAAAGTCATTGCCCACCTAGTTGAAACTGAAGCACACTCAACCGGATCGGTTGCGGTGTTCGTTGATCACACTGGACAACGTTCAATGGTCTCGGGTCACGGAGCTGACTTCTATCTCATGTCGAGCGAGTTGCCAGTTGAAGCAATTTCTTCTGCACAGCACTTGCACCTCACCGCTTGGTCGTTCTTCACTGACCCACCCCGTTCGGCAGCCCGTAAAGCTGCGCGCATTGCTCGCGAGCACGGCGCGACAGTTTCATTTGACCCAGGATCATTTCAAATGATTCAAGAAATGGGTGTCAAGAATTTCTTGGCAGTCACGACCGACCTCAATTTCGACATCGTGCTCCCAAACAAAGAAGAAGGCCAAATGCTGACGGGCTGCGACGAACCCTTAGCAATTGCTGAAGGACTCACCAAGATTTTCCCCGGTGCACTCATCGTTTTGAAGCTTGATGCTGAAGGTGCGCTGTTGTACGACAACGGAAAAGCAACGCATATTCCGCCAGCCACCAACAACCTTGTTGACGCGACAGGCGCTGGCGATTCATTCGCTGGATCATTCTTGGCCCACTATCTCGTCAACAAGTCAGCAGTTGATGCGGCACGATTCGCAACCACAATTTCTGCCTGGGTCATCGAGCACATCGGCGCACGTCCTTCGGCTGACGCGCGACTCAAAACAGTTCTCGGCGCTCGCCAGAAATAGTCACCGCCAATCGGCGTCTGCCTAGGATGACGGCATGGAACTTGGAATCATCGGTCGTCGGGCACTCGTTACCGGAGGTTCTAGCGGCTTAGGGCTTGCTACCGCCCGAGCATTGGCTACCGATGGGGTCAGCATCGTCATCGCGTCTCGATCGGCAGAAAAGCTAGCCATCGCAAAAGAATCAATACACCCAACGCATGGAGCAACCGTTCACACCGTCGTCGCCGATGTGAGCGATCTAGAACAAGTCAATTCCTTGATTGAACAAACCAACAATCTCCTTGGCGGAATCGACATCTT
>JBEDJE010000105.1:0-4578 GCA_041172985.1 Actinomycetota bacterium | reverse complement strand
CCTTGCTTCAACGTACATGTACGCGGCCATTGGTGCAGCCTTGATTGGGTCGGCGACCGGCATGACCGATGCATCAATGAACATCATGGTGGTGTGGGCGCGTGCAGGCAAATCTGGCCCGTCGCTCAATGCCATGCATTTGCTCTTCGGAGTTGGTGCGCTACTTGCTCCGCTGATTGTTGATCGAGCGATTTCGTTCACCGATCATTTGTGGCCAGTTTCTATTGTGGTCGGCTTTTTCGCTCTGGTATCTATCGCGATACTTGGCCGTCGTGATTCGCCGTTTGAACCAGAACATGCACCAGACATTCACCGACCGGAGTTGCCAGCCAAAGTTGTTGTACAGGTGGCAGTCTTCTTTTTGCTCTATGTCGGCGGCGAAGTTGGTTTTGCTGGATGGATCCACACTTACGCTGAAGATCAAGGACTAGGTGGTTCGAACCCGGCATTTGTCACCGCAGTTTTTTGGGCATCGTTTGCCTTGGCGCGGTTAGTGGCTATTCCATTGAGCAAGATATTTAATCCGCTCACAATTGTTGGATGGGCGTGCGGGTTTTCGTTAGTGGGTTTAAGCATCATGATTGTGGGAGATACCAACGCACTGTCTATTTGGTCAGGCGCAGGACTATTCGGATTCGCTTCGGGTCCGCAATATCCGACCATGATCGCCATGGTTGACGAGAAACTCTCGCTCTCGGCTCAAACCACCGCGTGGATAGTTGGGGCTGCGGCAATCGGGGGACTAATTGTTCCGGTATCAATCGGATCTTTGATTGACACAGTTGGATCTACATCGATGCCAGTGGTAGTGCTCGGCGTGTGTGCAGTTGGATTCGCTTGGGTGTTTGTCGTGCAACGAAGTATCAGCCGTGCGAGTGAACTTCATCGCACAGGCGTTCTTCGCCAGGTTTGATTTGTCCAGCACCGATTCCTTCAAGCGCAGCAAATGGTCCACATGCTTGCGGGGTGAGCCACACGTGCAACATCGGGTTCGGTTGAATTTTGATGCCAAACGAACACGGGCCGTCTTCGGAAGTTACTCCCACGACGCGGGTTGACCCAGAAATCTTCGGGTCTTGATCGAAACATAAGTTGTTGTGGATATGCCACTGGGTCAGTGGACCGCCGACATCGGGAACTGTCTCTAATGTGTATTCATCGCCAACCATGTACATCGCTGAGACCAATGTGCGTGTCCCGCCTGGACCAACGGCGAAGACCAAACTTTCGGGGTAGTTGGGATTGAGCTCATGTTCATCGTTAATCCACGACCAATTGATGTAGTGCTCAACGCCGGTACTTGCATCTTGGATGGAGGTAAATCCATACTCAAGAGCAATTTCTGGCGTCGCAAACTTCGGCAAAATTGTGCGGGTCTGGTAAATCAATTCTTCGGCGCGGGCTTGCTGTTCGGCCGACACTCCAGGAAAACCTGCGAGTGAGATGCGCGCAGCGCCCGTGTCGTTGTACGACGGGGCCACGGTGGTAGTAGTCACGGCAATCGTATTTGTCGAGCCCGAACTTGCAGGGTGATCGTGAGGCACGTTGCACATGTCTACTCGTTCAGCATCGCTGACATCGGCCCGACCAGCGCCAGTGCCTTCAAGTGCAGCAAATGGGCCACAAGGATGTGGGGCGATCCAGACGTGCACCATGGCGTTACCAGATCCAGCTCGCACCGAACCAACGGGGCAGTTGCCATTGGCGTCGGTGACTCCACCGATGACAGCTACGCCAGCAGCGTTGCGCTTCCAACACAAGTTGTCGTGCATATGCCACTGCATCAAGTTGCCAGCGAAATCAAGCAGAGTCGGGTCGTCAATGGCGACTCCGGTTTTGGCGATAAACATGGCGGATACAAGCGTGCGCTTGTTGCCATCAACTTTGTACACAAGAGATTCGGGGGCTGAAGGATCAAGGAATTTGTCGTCCTCAATCAGTCGACGATTGATGTAGTGCTCGAAGCCAGTTGATGCATCGCCGATTGAGTTCCATCCGCCAGCAATCGCTGTCTTCGTATCGGCCCACTGGGGAAGGAGCTTCAAAGATTGTTCAATCAAGTCGCGTGCTCGGAGTTCTTGGTCAACCGATACTCCGGGGACGCCACTGATATCGATACCGACTGCTGGATCGTAGGGACGTGGCCAATCGGTGCTGATGGTTTCACTTGTTGGACTTGTGCCAGTTGATGCCTGAACAACAGACACATTGGCTTCGTCGTGGCCGTGAGGTTGCGATTCGTCGATGATGTTCCCGCTTGCATCAACCGTGACTGCTTCGCTATGAACATGAGCAGCGCCGTTCCACATTGCTGGCAATGTCAGCAACAGAATTGCAAACGAAGGAAATGCTAGACGCACTTGTGGGAGTTCGTGTTCGCCAATGAGCAATGCAGCGAGTGCAACTGTTGCCGCAACAATTCCGAGACCCGCACACAAGGTGTCGGCAATCTGTGGACTTTCTCGAACTTCAAGTCCGTCAATCCATGAAATGCCAGCGATGCGCGTCAACGCCCAGCCGCCTACTGCTGCGCCATTCACGATGACACCTACGGGTAAGAGCCAATGTTGTGGTCGCAACAACATTGTGATTCCCCACGCCAACTGCAAAAGCGTCATCACAATAAAGATGCGTGCGAGCTGAGGATGCTCGGCATGTAAGCCAATTGCACCACCATGAATTGCTCCAGCCGCGATTGATGCGAGGCCAGCGATTGCGATACCCGGAAAACGTTTCACGGGCTAAGAGTACCTTCTCTAGGGGTTGAGTGCATTCAGCGCAGGTTCGGCAAGTTCGGTGCGGCACACTAAAAAGTCCGGTAGCCACAAGGACTCTTGGTTGTACTTGAGCGGTGATCCGTCGATGCGACTGACATGCAGCCCAGCAGCTTTGGCGACCGCAGATGGAGCGGCCGAGTCCCATTGGTACATGCCGCCGTCGTGGACATAGATATCGGCCTCGCCCATGACGACCGCCATCGCCTTGGCACCAGCCGATCCAAGGCGAGCAACATCGCAGCCGAGGGCGTTGGCGACCATGACCGCGCAGTAGGGATTGCGCGAACGCGATGTGACGAGAAGTGGCTTGGCGCGTGTCGACGGTGGGACGACCGCGGCGGGGCTGGCATCAAAAGTGATTCCGAGCGTCGGGAGGGCGACAGAGGCAGCAGTCAATTCGCCGGCCTCCCAAAGCGCAATATGAATCGCCCAATCATGACGAGGATGTTCAGCGAATTCGTTCGTCCCATCAATGGGGTCAATGATCCAGACACGTTCGGCGCTGAGGCGGCGACGATTGTCGGCTGCTTCTTCGGACAAGATCACATCATCGGGCCGTGCAGCTGTCAGCGCGCTCATGATGTAGCGATGGCCAGCAACATCACCTTCGTCTTTGAGATCCCAATAGTGAATACCTTCAGCCACTAATTCATCGCGAAGTTCAACCAGCATGGCGCCGGCTTCGGTGGCTACTCGTGAGGCAAGCTGTTGATCAGTCTCGCTCACAGTCCTTGACCCAACTGAATCGATGAGCGAACGAGTTCTCGTAATTCGTTTTCATCAACACCAGCAGCAACGAGTTGAGTAATGCGCTGTTCGATCGCCTCGGCGCGAACATCAGAAAATTCTGGGATGCGTTTTGTGGCGGTGACGAGCGAAACAACAATCAAGATAATTGCTGCACTAGCCCCACATGCGCCGATACTCAAGACCCAGCCTTCGTTGTTTCCAGCGATCGACGAGATGATTAGCCCAGCAATACACAGCACAAAAATCACCGCGCACGCGATGCGAATGACACGTATTGCCAGACTCGTATTCATTAGCGGGCCAGTGGCTTGTACTTGATGCGGTGTGGTTGGTCGGCGGCTGATCCGATTTCCTTTTTGCGCCAGGCTTCGTATTCGCTGAAGTTGCCTTCAAACCAACGGACTTGACTGTCTCCTTCGAAAGCCAACACGTGAGTAGCGATTCGGTCGAGGAACCAGCGATCGTGACTAATGACTACTGCGCATCCGGGAAACGCCTCAAGCGAATCTTCGAGGGCCCGCAATGTGTCAACGTCGAGGTCGTTAGTCGGTTCGTCAAGAAGCAAAACGTTGCCGCCGGTCTTCAACAATTTGGCTAGGTGTACGCGGTTGCGCTCACCACCTGAAAGATCGCCAACTTTCTTTTGTTGATCGCTGCCTTTGAAGTTGAACGAAGCAACGTACGCGCGCCCGTTGATTTCGCGGTTGCCAACCTTCATATGTTCGATGTTGCCGGTGATTTCTTCGTAGACCGTGGCGTTGTCATCAAGTGAGTCACGACTTTGATCGACATAGGCCAACTGCACCGTGTGTCCAACCGTGATTTCACCAGCACCAGGAGCCTCTTGGCCAGTCAACATGCGGAACAAGGTTGTCTTACCAGCGCCGTTGGGTCCGATGATGCCCACAATTCCTGCGGGTGGCAAAGAGAACGTCAGATCTTCAATCAACATGCGATCGCCAAAGCCCTTGGTAAGACCTTTGACTTCAATGACAGTGTCGCCAAGGCGTCCACCGGCAGGGATCATGATTTCGAGTTTGCTCGGACCACG
>JBEDJE010000104.1:0-4583 GCA_041172985.1 Actinomycetota bacterium | reverse complement strand
ATAGGCCACCCAAAACGATCGAAGGCAGAATCGCCAAAAAAATCAAACCAGCAATAGGGTTATTTGAGGATCGAGGTCGTCTCGCGACGCGATCTCGTGACTGCGACATCGTTCAGTCACATTCCCCGACGGGTACGAAACTCGGCAGCACGATACAGGTGCCCCAGCGCAGCGACTGCACGATTTCCCGACGGATAACACAAACGCCCCGTCGCACGAACTGTGGCTGGCCCCGGATTATCAGGATCGGCAACTGCCAATTCGGTAGCGGTCAAAATTGGCTTACCAGTTCGCTTTGATAACTCATCGGCCGCTTCCGCAAAACGTTGGTCCTGTCGTTCGTGATAAGCAACGATGCGATCGATCCCATGATCGGGATAAAAGCCACCTTCGCGCAATAGGCGCGCTTGATTCGATTGAATTCCGATACCGAGATAAATCACTGCGTGGACGTCTGGATGCATGGCAATCATTTCTAAGACTTCAGGAATGGTGTCTCGTGTTTCACCACCAGCGCAGTCGACCGGGTTACCTTTACTCCAACGTGGCGGAAGCTTGGTGTCGATCTGTGCTTTCAGATCTTCTGGCAGTTCCATCAAATTCAATTGTCCATCACGAGTAATGGCATCTGACGTCACTACGCCCCAACCCCCCGCTGTCGTCATGATGACAACATTTGGTCCTTTGGGCAGAGGTTGCGTCGCAAAGGTTGCGGCTGCTTCAAAAGCTTCTTCAACCGTTTCGGTACGGGTGATGCCAGCAGCTCGACAAAAGCCATCAAAGACTTTGTCATTCGCGGCGAGCGCACCAGTATGCGATGCAGCTGCTTGAGCTCCGCCTTCTGTCGCTCCGCCTTTGACAAGAACTAAAGGCTTACGTTGAGCAACCGACGCCAATCGAGTCATCAACGTACGTCCATCAGAAATACCCTCGACATAAGCCAACCCCACTGCAGTTGCATCGTCATCGGCGTAGTAATCCAAATAATCGGCGACGGTGACGGCAGCAGCGTTACCTGCTGAAACGGCACGGCTGATTCCGACCCCTGATGAACGCGACCAGTTCAAAAAGCTCGACACAAAGTTGCCGCTTTGACTTGCGACCCCAATCTTTCCTGCAGGTGGATATGGAGCCACGATTTGGGCACACAGATTGGCCGGCGTACTCACAACACCTTGACCATTAGGTCCCGCCAACAAAATGCCCAATTCGTCAGCCAACGCGATCAATTCTTGTTCGGCACGCTTACCTTCTTCACCAGCTTCGCCGTAGCCGGCTGATGTCAAAAATGCAGCCTTGACTCCCTTGGCTGCGCACGCTCGCAACAAAGCCGGATTAGCCGAGGCAGGTGTGCACACAAAGACCAAATCAATCGCATTGTCGGGCAATTGCTCCAGATCGGCAACAGTCTGAATCCCGAGAACATTTTCGCCTTGCAAATTCGTACCGTAAATTCCGCCCTTGAAGCCACCGGCCAAAATGTTGTGCAGCGATACAAAGCCGAACTTTCCTGGATGCGTTGATGCCCCAGTAACAACAACGCCTTTAGGTTCAAAGAGAGCCTTGAACTGTGCGTCAGTCGGTCGTGGTCGCGCAGTTGCAATCGATGTATCAGGTTGACCTATCTCAACGAGCGCATCAACTGCGATCGGCATACCGTCAGCGCGAACGATCAAAGGATTCACGTCAATACTGGCGATGTCGGAGCGCTCACTCGCCAACTTGCCAAGACCAACTAACACGTCAACTAATTTTTCTCGATTGACAGCGGCTTCACCGCGAAACTCACCCAAGAGTTTTTGTGTGGCTAGATCGGCGATCATTTCATGTGCTGTTACTCGATCAAGCGGGGCTGGCCGAAACACCACGTCGGCGATCGCCTCGGCCAAGATGCCACCGATACCGAGCATGACACTTGCACCAAATTGTGGGTCTCGTACTACCCCGGCGATCAACTCGCGATTCCCTTGAACCATCGGTGCAACCAATACCGTCACTGGGCCATCATCTGGCCGAGCCGCAGCGAGCAACTCAGTTGCAGCTTCGTGAACGGCTTGGGCCGTACCTAGTTTCAGACGTACCAAACCGCGTTCAGTTTTATGGGCAATTGCATCTCCGCACAATTTGGCGACGACCGGAAAACCAATCTCCGAAGCGGCCTGGGCTGCAAGTTCGGCTGTGGAAACCTCACGCTCGTCGGCCATCGGGACTCCGGCCTCGCGCAAGAGAGCTTTCGAAGCCGATTCGGACAGGGTACGCGAGTGAGATGCAGAGCTAACCATGTCTCAAAGGTAGTTGCCACAACCTCGCCGAGCAGGCTTTATGTGCTCCGCAACAGCGCATGAATCAACTGGAGAAATGACACGGCAGGCTCCGAACCGGAGCCTGCCGTCATATGTGTCGGGCTGACAGGATTTGAACCTGCGACCTCTTGACCCCCAGTCAAGCGCGCTACCAAGCTGCGCCACAGCCCGAGTTATGTGCAGTCGAGCCTAGCGTCGCCTCTACCCAAATAGAGAAACTGCCCCTTTTGACTTCAACGGTCACGCTCCTTGGCCTACCTCGGGACTGCAGATGACGTTGCCATCACACGAAGATTTGTATGACGCGCCAACCTAGGTAAACACACAGGGCGACAACTAAGAGTTTGAAATGCCACGGGGCCTTTGCATCATCGTCTTCGCCGAGACCACTTGCTAATTGACGCAGATTGAGATTTTCGCTCGTCACTTTTCGATGAGTTGGCACCGTGCTCGCCATTTGTGGAGCGTCCAAAACCCGATGACAAGTGGGGCAAGTCCCGTCAACAGACATCGCGCTTGGTGCCCAATACTTTGCGCAATCTTCACAAAAAGGCATCGGGATCAATCGCTCCGTTTACGTACTCGCAGCTTCAATGGGGTCGAGCCGAAATTGAAAGCTTCTCGGATACTTCGTTCAAGGTAACGCAAGTATGTGTGTGGCAATTCGCGATTAACAAACAACGTAAAGGTCGGCGGGTCGGTCGCTCCCTGTAACGCGTACATCACTCTTGCGCCACCGCCGGCGGCCTGACGTTGTTGTGCATCGGCGATGACTCGGTTCACATCGCGTGTCGGGATACGGCGGTGATACTGCAAAATTGCTTCCTGCAAAACAGGTCGCAATTTGTGAACACCCTTACCCGTTAACGCAGAAACTTTGAGAACCGGAGCATCATCTACGAAATACAGTTTGCGCTTGACTTCTAGATCGATCCGTTCACGCTCTTCGGCATCGTCGATCAATTCCCACTTGTTCAACATGATCACAATCGGACAGCCCGCTGCATCAATCCGCTCTGCTAGTCGCTGATCTTGCGCGGTGATTCCCTGAGTTGCATCAATAACAAACAATGCGATGTCCGAACCATCAACGGCGCGCAAGGCACGAACTAGTGAGTAATACTCGGCCGAATCATCAATTCGTGAGCGACGACGCATACCAGCCGTATCAACAAAGACAACTGGACCATCTTCGGTTTCAACCAAAGTGTCGATGGAGTCTCGGGTTGTGCCTGGCATGTCGTGGACAACCGCTCGATCTTCACCGACGAGTCGGTTGAACAAAGTACTCTTGCCAACATTCGGGCGACCAACCAACGCGACACGCGGAGGTTTTTGCTCACCAACCGGAATGATCTCTTGATCAAGTCCGTAGTTCGGAATGTATTCTTCGCTGAGCGGCGAAGTGGGCATTCGAATAATGACCTCATCAAGCAAATCGCCAGCGCGCCGGCCGTGCAGCGCGCTCACCGGATATGGATCGCCTAAACCAAGAGACAAGAAATCCCATCGATCGGACTCACGACGATCATTATCGGCCTTGTTCACAACCAACATCACCGTGGCCGCTGACTTACGCAACCATCCGGCCATCAACTCGTCATCGTCAGTCACACCGACTGACCCATCAACAACAAATATCACAAGATCAGCGTTTCGAACTGCGGCTTCAACTTGGCGACTGACCTTGGCGTCGAGTTCGCTACCACCAGGCATCCAACCACCGGTATCAACAAGCATGAATCGATGACCGAGCCAATTCGCTTCAAGTTCTTTGCGGTCACGGGTCACCCCGGGACGGTCTTCAACAATCGCAGCCTGTTCACCGATGACTCGGTTGAAAAGTGTGCTCTTGCCAACGTTCGGACGCCCGACAATCACTGCGACTGGAAGTTGAATTTCTGGTTCTTCACTCATTTTGCTAATTCCAATGCTCGCCGCAAGGCAATACCGTCAGTCGGGATGACCTCAACGGGACGCGGTAAGTCTGCCGTGGTTAAGCCGTCAAGGAAACGACCTTCGGATAAACACACGTCCGGAAGCAGATAACGATGCCCTTCGGGCTCATTTTCGAGTGTTCGAGCGATGTCTTGTCCCACCATGAGGCCGGTCACCGCAGTATTCCCACCAAAGAACTCATTATTCACCGTGACGAGTCGCACATCAGATCGCCCGCAACGAGCGATTAACGGAGCCAAAACCTGAGCCCCGTACGGAGCAGTCAAAACTCCTACTGGGGCGGTTCGCCGGGGCG
Source organism: Actinomycetota bacterium (assembly GCA_041172985.1). Taxonomy (GTDB): domain Bacteria; phylum Actinomycetota; class Acidimicrobiia; order Acidimicrobiales; family Ilumatobacteraceae; genus Casp-actino8. The sequence goes on along the minus strand of JBEDJE010000104.1, from coordinate 26 downwards.
TGAGTGAAATTGTCGTCGACTCAGAC
>JBEDJE010000103.1:4983-10931 GCA_041172985.1 Actinomycetota bacterium | reverse complement strand
CCGCGGAGCAGATGGCAAACCTATCCCCAGTCGTTGGGCTGCCGCTGATGAAATTGAAGCTTTGTGTAAAGCAGTTGGTGATTCTGGTCGAGGTGTCATCGGAGTCAACGGCGGCGAAAACCTAAGTTTTGCTGATTGCTACGAATTGCAACCCAAAGTTAAGGCGCCCATTACCTATACAGCGTTGCTCACCACATCACAGGGAACTCACCTCAAAGCTGTTGAAGTTCATCAAGAAGGTCTTTCTCGCGGCATTGATGTGTGGCCACAAGTTTCGTGTCGCCCTCTGTCATTTTCGATGACGATGGTTGAGCCTTTCACATTGAATACCAGTCCTATCTTTGCTGAATTGATGCCGAAGTCAATTGAAGAACGACGTGAGGCATTTTCAAGTCACGAATGGCGCAACCGAGTACGTGTTGGCTGGGAAAACAAGCAGGGTTTAGTCCCCCGTTGGGATAGCTACGAAATCATGGACGCTCCGTCATCTCCCGAATTAGTCGGACGTCGACTCACCGATATCGCCAACGAATCAGGCGCAGATCCATTTGACCTCTTGCTTGAACTTGCACTTCTCGAACCCGATCTGAAATTACGAGTGAAAGCCATGTTGGCTAATGACGATGCCGACGGTGTCGCGATGTTGCTCAACACTGAGGGCTGCACCCTCGGATTGTCAGATGCTGGTGCACATGTAGGTCAACTATGTGACGCCGTACTGTCGACCGACCTACTTGGGTCGTGGGTACGCGACAAGAAAGTCTTGACGTTAGAGAATGCCGTGCACAAACTCACCCAGGTACAGGCCGATTTGTTTGGTTTCACCGACCGTGGCGTCTTACGAGTCGGCGCCATCGCCGACATCGTGGTCTTTGATGCTGACACCGTTGCTCCTGGACCAGTACGCCGCGTGGTGGACTTTCCCGCCAATGGTGAACGCTTAACCGCCGATCAACCCACCGGGATGCATCACTTATTCGTGAACGGTGTCGAAGTGCAACGAGACGGCAAGTTGTTGCAAACAGCTCTCGACTCGTTACCTGGCCGCCTGGTCAAACCAGCAATGAGATAACTACGCCGTCATTTTGTATTTGATCGGCAGAGTCTTCAAGCCACCGACGAAAATTGTCTTCATCCACTTTGGTTCACCAACAAGTTCAATACTTTCAAGACGTGGCAACAAAGCCTTCAAGAACGCTTTGATTTCCATTCGGGCCAACATCGCGCCTAAGCAATAGTGCACACCAAAACCGAAGGACAAGTGTTTGTTCGGCGAACGACCAATATCAAACTTGTCGGGATCAGTAAACGCGTCAGTGTCGCGGTTGCCCGACGGGTAAGACAGCAACACCGAATCGCCAGCCTTAATGACTTTGTCGCGCAAGGGGAAATCTTCAGTTGCCGTACGCATGAAATGCTTCACCGGCGTCACCCAGCGAATGATTTCGTCAGCGGCTGTGTTCAAAAGACTCAGATCATTTTTCAATCGTGCGAGTTGATCGGGATTCTCAATTAGAGCGTGAATGCCACCAGCAATTGCCGACGCAGTGGTGTCATGACCTGCGGTTGCGGTAATCACGTAATACGAGATCGTCTGGATCATCGAGAGTTCCTCACCGTTAATTCGCGCATTCGCAACAACCGAGGCCATGTCGTCGGTGGGGTTGGCGCGACGTTCTTCAGTCAGTTTGGTGAAATAGACAAAGAAGTCTTGAATGACGGCAATGATGTCAATCGGATCGGAACCACGCTGCATGTCTTCGTCTTGTGCGCCAAACATTTCTTGAGTCAGCGTCAACATTCGACCGTAGTCACTCTCGGGCAATCCCAAGATCGACAAGATCACATTGAGTGGGAACATCATCGCGATGTCTCGAGCAAAGTCGCATTGACCACCAAGTGAGTACATCTTGTCGACATAGCGATTTGCGTACATGTCAAGCATGCCTTCCAGCTTGTTGAGGTTCTTCGGCAAGAACCACTCAGACGTCACTCCGCGCAAGTCACGATGCTCTGGATCATCAACATGGATCAAGGTACGCAGCATGTCACCGTCCTCTGCACGACGACGGTCTGATTCCAAATCACTCAAAACCGGGCGTGGTTCATTCAGGAAAATCTTGTTGCGAGCCTCGATGTCAAAAATGTCCGCCGACTTGGTGATTGCCCAAAATGAATTGAAGCCGAGCCCATCACCGTTCACCCAATGAACGGGGTCTTGCTCGCGCAACATGGCGCAGGCGCGGTAGAAGAATTCTTCATCGGCATACGAATCAGGGATGACAAAGGCGTATCCGGCCTCTTCGACGTTGGCTGGCTGACGATCTGACATAACTGCCCCCTTGATGACTGAACTGCTTCTATTGTGCCTCATTGGTCTTGCCGAAATAGCAGGGACCTAAGCCTGCAATCGGCAGGACCCTTTTCGGGTAGAGTTTCTGACGACCCGTCAGAAACTCGCATCCTTGGGGGATTTATGGAATCGACTACTGCTCACTCCGACATCATCGCCGTCAAAGACCCGAGCGCCTACATCACCAAAGATCGCCAAACCCTTCGCGGTAAGCGGGTCGGGCCAATTCTCCATCTCGCAGACGAACGGGCCCGTCTCGCCCAATTGACCTGGAACCACTTTGAGATCAAACGTCTAGGTGCAACCATCGGTGCCGAGATCAGCGGAGTCGATCTCACGACCAATCTCCCCCAGGTGATCATCGATGACATTCGCCAAGCCCTCCATGAATACAAGGTCATCTTCTTTCGCAATCAACCGGTGACATCTCAGCAACATGTCAGTTTCGCCGCCCGATTCGGCGAACTAGAAATTCACCCATTCATTCCTTCAAATACTGGCCAACCCGAACTCGTTCGCTTTGAAAAATCATTCGACGTCAAGGGATATGAAAACACCTGGCACCAAGACGTCACATGGAGAGAATGCCCAAGTCTTGGAGCAGTGCTTCATGCCATACAAGTACCTGAATCTGGTGGTGACACTTTGTTCTGCGACATGTATGCCGCGTATGAGGGACTCACCGATGAACAAAGAACTTTCGTTGACTCGCACGATGCTGAACACGACTTCGTGCAGTCATTCGGTAAACAAGTTGCCCCCGAACAAATGGAGGCAATGCGCGCCAAGTATCCCGTTGTCGTTCACCCGTTAGCTCCGACCCATTCTGTGACTGGCCGCAAGTACCTCTATTGCAATCCCGTTTTTCTCAGCCGCATCATCGGTGTTGATGAGGCTGAAAACGATCGTTGGCTGACCGAACTGTGGGGCGAGAGCGACAACGTTGAATATCAATGCCGCTTCCATTGGGAACCAGATTCCATTGCCTTTTGGGACAACCGGGCTTGCCAGCACTATGCAAGTAGCGATTACTGGCCTGAGATCCGCATCATGGAACGCGCCAGCATCGTTGGCGGTCGCCCGACTCGCTAGTTTCTAGCGATGGGCACAAACGAACCAGACTTCCCACTCGATCCCGATCTTGACTTCACCGTGACCCTCGGTGGAGGACGTGGCCCTGCCGGACACCCAACGCGCGACGACATCAGATTGCTGTCACCTGACTTCTACGCCAATTTTGATGAGTTGACCACATGGATGCGCTCCGAGGCGCCCTTGTATTGGGATGATGCAACCGGAATTTGGGGTGCAGCGAGCCACGAACTTGTGTCGATGATGAGTCGTGAATGGCACACCTTCTGCTCTGGCCAAGGATCACGGCCCGAAAGTTCTGTGCCGTCAATGATCAACTTCGACGCCCCCGAACACACCAAGCGACGTCGCTTAGTTGGCAACGGATTCACTCCACGCCGAGTCGCCGATCACGAACCTTTTTTACGAAACAAAGTAAACGAGCTCATTGATTCGGTGATCGACAAAGGTTCATGTGATTTCGTAGCCGATATCGCCACTCCACTCCCCATGTTGATGATCGGTGAACTCATGGGACTTCCCGAGTCTGATTACGAGCAGCTGCTGCATTGGTCAGATCTTTTTGCGACTGGTGGCGAAGAAATTCGTGCCGAAGTTGAACATGCAGTGTTCGCCTGGAACGAATACATCATGGCCAAGGTGAATGAGCGTCGAGGTGGAGACGGCGATGATCTAGTCAGTCTGATCACTAACGCAGACGGCGATGATCTAGTCAGTCTGATCACTAACGCCGAATGGGAAGGCGAAAGACTCTCTGACCTCGACATCATGTTTGAGACCATGCTGGTTCTTGTCGGTGGCGATGAGACAACACGTCACGTCATTTCTTCCGGAATCGCCGCTCTTCTGCAAAACCCTGACCAATTAGAGATGCTGAAGAATGATCTTTCACTACTACCTAGTGCAATCGAAGAAATGCTGCGTTGGGCAACACCGGTCCGCAACATGAATCGCACAGCAACTCAAGACATTGAAGTCCAAGGATTCACGATTCATAAGGGTGATCGAATCTTGTTGCTCTATCCGTCAGCCAATCGCGACGAAAAGGTCTTTGCTGATCCCTACACATTTGACATCACTCGCACACCGAATGATCACGTGGCCTTTGGAGCATACGGACGCCACCATTGCCTTGGTGCTCCCCTTGCCCGACTTGAATTACGAGTTCTCTTTGAAGAGATTTTGCGTCGTTTCGACAATCTAAAACTGTCGAAAGATGGACCGTTGCCATGGCGCCGTGGAAATTTTGTGTTGGGCCTGAATGAAGTCCCAGTGACATTCACCGCCAAGTGACCGATAAACGATTTAGGCGATAAAAGACTTACCCATTCGGTCAATCTGAATCTTCGTCACGACAGTCATGATTTCGCCGCCAGCTTCACGGGGCGTGACAGTCGGAATTTCATCGGACCATGTCATCGTTAAATCGTCCCACTTACGTCCGTCACCAACAATGGTTCCTTCAACTGCGAGGCGCGCCTGATGATTTGATGCATCACCGTGTTGCGGCGCTGCAGTCAATTCAAAAGTGCAATACATCGAGCGGTCAATACCTTGGTGCTCGCCACGAGGAAGGGTTCCCATCACGATCGTGTACAACATGCCAGCTTCTTTATGAACATGCTTTTCTTTGAAGTCCGGACGGTTTTGCATTTCCATGAATGAAACACGGCTGGCATACTTCACGATGGCCATGCGATCCCATTCGCCTTCAGTGCCTTGTGCAACGACGTCGCCAAAGAAAACTGGTTCTGCGCCAATTTTCGTCAACACGTCAGTCGGGTTGTATAAATCATCAGCTTCCATGCCAGAAATGCCTGGCTTTGCTGCCTTCTCCGCGCCCTTGATTCCGTCATATCCAGCGACATCGCGATACTTCATAAAGTTCACCATGTAGATGGGACCGTCATTTTCAGGTGCCCTGCCGGCAAGGTCGAGGGCGTAGTCAAAATCGATTTTTCCGTAGCGCATTGACTCAACATAGCAACTTGACACTCATCAAGTGGCATTGGGAATGACACAATATGAATTGTGGTGCTACGGTGGGAGCAGTTCGTACCTCGGAGGATCCATGTCAAACCAGCTCGTTCTTGACTCGTTACAGCGCCGGATGAAGGCCCTTTTCAGCTTGTATGACGATGCCATTGACTCAATGACCCTCGAGCACGTCAACCATTTCGAACGCGAAGGCGTCGTTCCGATCGCTTTTTGTCTCTTCCATTACGCCAATGTGCACGATGCCTCGTTCATGTTGCTGTCGGGCCAAACACCCCTTTGGAACGACGAATGGCAGGCTCGCGTCGGCCTCTCGATCAATGACCACGGCAAGCATCGCACCGTTGACGAAATGGTCCATCAGCGCATCGGCGACCTCGACGCTTTCGCCGAATATATGCGCGCTGTGTACTCACGCACATCAGCCTGGCTTGAGCAGCTTGATCCGGCCGAACTCGAGCGGGTCGTCATACCTCGACCTTTCCCTCCGCAAATCGCAACTACTTTC
>JBEDJE010000103.1:0-4950 GCA_041172985.1 Actinomycetota bacterium | reverse complement strand
TCGCTGGCGAACAAGGTGTCACTGTCTTAGACGGAGTTGAGTGTTGGCTCTACCAACACGGCTTACGCCACATGGGTGAAATCGAATTAGCTCGCGGTCTTGTTGGCTTAGGCGGAATGACTTCGTAAGTCGATCACGACTCGAACAGGGCGTTTGGATTCATAAGACCCTTTGGGTCGATTGCTCCCTTGATGGCCTTCATCGTTTCAATTTCAATCTGAGATCGACTCAGCGACAACCACTTTTTCTTTGCACTCCCAATGCCATGCTCGGCGCTGATGCTGCCATTGAAGTCAGCAACGACCCGAAGAACGATTTCGTCAATACTCTCATCGTTGACAGACGGTCCCACAACATTGACGTGCATATTGCCGTCGGCAGCATGCCCAAAGACGAACACAGACCAATCTGCGTTCGTCTCAAAAACCCGTCGGCGAACCGCATCAATGAACTCAGGTAGATCAGAAACAGCCACGGTTACATCAAATTTATGTGGCACACCACGAGTTGAAATCGCCGCCGTGTGTTCTTCGCGCAAACGCCACAACTTTGTGCGATTGATTTCATCTTCAGCGACCGCGCTCGGCCCTGAGAAATTCATTCGCTTTAAACACTCATGGATAGACAAAGTCTGATCAGCATCTGCCGAGAAGTCCAGCAGAATATAGGCCTTTGATTGAAATGGGATCACAACATCAAAAGTCGCAGAGACGAGTTGAGCCCCATCATCAAAAAACATTTCAGCTGAATCAAGCGAATCAAAATCTCGTCTAAATCCACCAACTAAATGAATCACTTCTTCTATCGATTGACTCCCCAATAAAAGTGTGGTTCGCTTGGCGTGAACGGGAACTAATCGCAGACGAACTGCCGTAACAATGCCGAGCGTTCCTTCACTGCCACACAACAACGACATCAAGTCGTAGCCCGTATTGTCTTTCAGAAGCCCGCCCATATGTTCAATGACGTCACCGCCTGGCAGCACTGCTTCGATACCCACAATCTGTTGTCGCGTTGATCCGAACCGCAAAACATTGATTCCACCGGCATTCGTCGCAATAGTTCCACCGATTGTGGCCGAACCTCGCGCTCCAAAGTCAATGGGATATCGCAAGCCACTTTGTTTCGCTGCATCCTGAATCGATTCCAAAATTGCTCCAGCACCAGCAGAGATCTGCTGACTTGCTTCATCAACCTCATCAATCCATTTGAGGCGCTGCGTTGAAAGGATGATTTGTCCGTCGTGAGCAAGGGTTCCCCCGACCAGACCCGTGTTACCTCCCTGAGGAACAACGGCGATATTGAGTGATGAGCACAGTCGCATCACACGACTCACCTCATCCGTCGTTGCGGGGCGCACGACACACGACGGAGTACCAACAAATCTCCCGGTCCAATCGGTCGCGTATGACCCAAGGTCATCAGTGAACACATGCTCGATTCCGACGATGTCGCACAGTGCGTCTACAAAATCCTGCGTCAGAGTCACAGCATCAAGGTACCGCGAATTGCCTCTTCCCAAACCAACCTTGGCAACCTATGCTCACCCGTGGGGAGGTGACGCCATGGGGGGCACACCGACAGTGTTATCTGATATTTCTGCCGAATGGCTGAGTGAGGTTCTTCATACTCAGGTCACCGGATTCACTCTTCAAGTCATCGGAGCCGGCGAGGGATTCATGGGTCAACTTGCTCGGGTCTCGCTCTCTGGCGACAACGTTCCGCCGAGCGTCATCGTTAAATTTCCAACATCCGATCCAGGCGGCCAAGTCATGGGCGAAATGATGGGCGTCTGGAACCGCGAACATCGTTTCTATACCGAAGTTGCTTCACAGATTGAGGGCATCAAACTCGCTCGTTGCCTGCATAGTTCAGTTGATCCTTACGCTCTTGTGCTGGAAGATTTAAGCCCAGCGCGATCGGGCGATCAAGTTGCTGGACCAACACCTGACCAAGCTCGAATCGCTATCGATGTTGCGGCGACCTTGCACAGTGCTTGGTTTGACAAACCCGAATTACACAAGCTTGATTGGATGCCCAGCATTAGTGATCCGATGACCGCAACAATCGGAACTCTCTTTCCTATTGGTTGGCCGATGTTCCTCGAGCGTTATCAAGATTCGTTACCACCTCGCGTTTTGAAATGGTGCGAAACTTTCGCTCCCATGATTGAAACATGGATGCAGAAGTATTCAAATTGGCCATGCACTTTGACCCACGGCGATTTTCGTCTTGACAACATGTTCTTTCACGACGACGGAACTATGACTCTCATTGATTGGCAGTTATCAATGCGCTCCCCGAGTACATCTGATCTTGTGTACTTCTTGGGAACAAATATGCCGACTGACCTGCGACGAACAATGCAAGAAGAACTGATTCATCGGTATTGCGACAAGATGCGTGCTGGTGGCGTACCCGATCAATGGGCCGACTACGAGACCATCATGCAGGGTTATGCCGAAGGTGTGCTGTTCTATTGCACATCGTTCGCCGCCAGCATTCTTTCGCTTGATACGGCCAATGAACGCGGCGCGGCTCTCATGGATTCGCTGGTTCGCCGAGCCTTCTCGGCCGCTGACGATCTCAACGCCGGCGATCGTCTCGGGATCTAGTTATCTTTTACGAATTTTCGCGCACCCAATAGATGTCAACAGGTGGCCTTCCTTCAGCAATCCCCCGTCTTTCGAAAACAGTTTCTATTCGCCAATCGGGTCGTTCAAAAATAGGTTGGCTGAATGAGTCACCTGAGTCCACAACAGTTATTGACTTACGCCAATAATCCTCAATATCTGTCGCTAGCCGTAGGACGCCACCGATTTTGAGAACACGCGCAAACTCCTGCACCACATCGGGCCGCATGAGTCGTCGCCGATGTTCGCGTGGCTTAGGCCACGGATCTGGAAAGAACACCCAAATCTCCGACAATGACGCGCCAGCGAACCGCTTCAGCAGGACAAGTACATCTCCTTCAACCACGCGCGTGTTCACCAAAGCATCATTTTCAATTCCCTGCAGAATGTTGGCAATACCTCGAGTGTGAATATCAATCGCGATCAGATTTGTATCGGGATGAAGTGGACCATATGAAACAGCCAAGTCACCACGTCCACATCCGATTTCAAGACACACCTGATTGTTGTTCGCGAAAACTTCACCAAGATCCAACGTAGGACCATGCTCGGCGATGCTCCATTCGTCCCTCAACCGATCGTATATTTTGGTGAGTTCAGGACCTAACTTTCGGCGGCGGGGTCGGAAAGTTCGTACCAGTCTGTTTTCCGAATCTCCGCGCAACACGGCGCAGACGGTAACGCCGATTAACCTCAACTTGACGTGATTCATTGAGCGACGTCAGGAGATTGTTGTGTCGATTCAAATGCAGGTAGTTCTCGCCGACTACGCGGTCACTCACGATGGCAAGGTCATGATGGCTGGTGCAGGGTGGAGCCAAGTGGGCTCTGGACCTTTTGCAAGTGCCTTAGCTTTCATCGTGAAGGTGCCCTGGGATATGGCCAACCAACAGATCGCCATTCACGCTGAACTCATTGACGAGGATGGTCGTCCAGTCTTGGTTAATCAGGCACCGCTATCTCTCAATATCGGTTTCAGTGTCGGTCGTCCTGATGGATTACGCCCAGGTAGCGATATCGATCAGAACCTCGCCGTCCAGATTCCGCCAATCGCCTTGGCCCCTGGTCGAAGTTACGAATGGCGTATCTCTGTCGATGGCGAACATCGTCACGAGTGGAACCGCGGGTTCTTCGTTCGCACTCCTGCGTCCCCTGAACAGCGTTAACAAAAAGACCCAGCCAACAGGCTGGGTCTTTGTACTGGAGCGGATGACGAGATTCGAACTCGCGACCCTCACCTTGGCAAGGTGATGCTCTACCAACTGAGCCACATCCGCAGGGTGGATGAAGTTTACCTGCCGAATTGCCACCAACAACCCGTCAAGAGACGGGTTCAAGGGGCTGTGCAGGGCTTCGGCGATCCCAAACACTTCCCGCCAACCCACCGATCACCAAAACTGCGCCAATGATCTGAGTCCAACCCAGATCCTGGTCATAGATCAGCCAGGCGCCCAACACCGAAACCACAGGGCTTCCCAGGGTCAATAACGAGGTTGTCGTCACTGGCAGGTGGCGACTGGCCCACGAAATGAGGCCATGACCGACCCATCCAGGTCCGACCACCATTGCCAACAAAAGAATCCAATCTCGTCCATTTGTTGTCCACGTGTCATCGCCCAGGATCAGACACACCGGTGTAATCAAAACTGCTCCCACAATAAAAACCCCAGCCAAGAAAGACCAACCATCGATGCCCTCGTTGCGACGTCGCTTCAGAATCATGAAGTACACCGTGAAACTCGTGACGTTGATTGCAGCCCAGAGATCACCATGAAGTGATGCGCCATCAGTGCTTGACCCGGCCAGGATCACCATGGCCAAACCGGCAAATGCAATCAATGCGAAGGGCAGGCGTTTGAGATCACTTCGTTCACCGACAAGGCGATTAAGTCCCAATAAAATCAAGGCCGGCGTGAGTGCCCCAATCAATGTTGCATTGGCGATCGAAGTCGGAGTGCCCCAATCAATGTTGCATTGGCGATCGAAGTCGCGCGTACGGCCATAAAACCCATCACCATTGACGCACCGAAAAAACAACCAGGAATGAAACAGGCTTTCAACGATTTCCATGTCACCCCATTGCCCCACCAGCGACTTGCGAGATACATCGCCGGAGCACCTAGCCACATACGAAACAACGCAGTCGTGTATCCACCCACGCTCATATCACGGACCATGAGCGGTCCGATTCCCCAAGCGAACACAGCTAACAAAACTGCGGGGACCGCAATCTCAGCACGATTGTCGTCGCCATTCGGCGAATTCACGAGGTTGGATTCGCCGGGCGTAAATCAACTGTGAAAGTCAAAATTCCGTC
>JBEDJE010000102.1:0-4622 GCA_041172985.1 Actinomycetota bacterium | reverse complement strand
TCATGACCCAATCAGACGAGGTGCGTCAGAGTCGCCCCGTCTTGGTTGTACCCATCGGTTCGTGGGAACAACACGGTCCGCATCTTCCGTTTGATACCGATACTCGAATCGCACTCGAACTCAGTCATCGACTCACCCAAGCACGTACACAAACCTATTTGGCTCCTCCGCTACCCATCACTGCAAGCGGTGAACATTCAGGTTTCTCTGGGACATTGTCGATCGGCACTGAAACAACTACATCAATGTTGATCGAGATCGTCCGGTCAGCAACTTGGTGTCGAGGAGTCTTTTTCGTGAACGGCCACGGCGGAAACTCGCCAGCGATTCATGCAGCAAAGAAAGTTCTTGACCACGACCAACGAAATGTTTTCTTTTGGTCGCCTTCTGGAGTAGCCGATACCGACACTCACGCTGGTCACGCCGAAACCTCAGTGATGTTGGCGTTATCACCATTTGAAGTTGATATGACGTTGGCCGAAGTTGGGAACACCCAGCCCTTGTCGGAGATTATTGACTTGATGCGTTCTGGTGGTGTTCGTGCGGTTAGTAGTAATGGGGTTCTCGGCGACCCAACACGCGCGACGGCAAACGATGGACTCAAACTTCTTGAACAGTGGGCTCACGATTTGTTCGCCGACTTTGACCATTGGAATTCTTAAGTGACCCGCTATCAAATTGATTCTTCATGGTGGAGACGCACGAATACCGATGGCGACACTGTTGTCGCTGGGTCACCACTCAAGATATTCCGTTTTTCGTCGGCTGCTCGGTCAGTGCTTGAGGCCATAGAGAAACGGGACGAAATTTCAGTTGCCGCTACAAACACACTTCATCGGCTCATTGATGCTGGGGCAATTCATCCCATTCTTGAATCGATCAAGACATCTCTACAACCGAGCGATGTCACCGTGGTGATTCCTGTCCATAACGAAGATGTACTTCGACTCAATGCACTCATCAGCAAACTTTCAGCCGCGCACGAAGTCCTACTGATCGACGACGGATCAACAATTCCTCTCGCTGACATCAACGGCGCACGAGTGATTCGGCGTGAAGTTGCTGGTGGGCCCGCAGCGGCACGTAACACCGCGATTGACTTCGTTACATCTTCGATCACTTTTTTCCTCGATGCCGATACTTCGCTCGCTGATGATTCTTGGACCAAATTACTGGCACATTTTGAAGATTCAAGTGTCGGCGTTGTCGCGCCACGAATCGCGAGTGAACCTGGAACAACTTTGTTGCATCGTTACGAAGCAAGTGAATCACCTCTTGATTTGGGTTCTGAGCCAGCACGTATTCGCAAAAACTCACGGGTCTCCTACGTGCCGACAGCCGCGCTGATGATTCGCACCGACCTCCTACGCGAGCATCGCGGGTTTGATGAGTCACTACGTTATGGAGAAGACGTTGATCTTGTCTGGCGACTTCTTGAGGCTGATGTTGTGTGTCGTTACGAACCAGCAGTTACCGTGCATCACAGCCCACGAGCTTCATTGCTTGATGCGTGGAAGCAACGTGTTTCGTACGGGTCGGCTGCAGCGCCACTTGACCAACGACATCGCGGCGCAGCTACTCCACTGCGAATCAATCGTTGGAGTGCAGGTGCTTGGGGAACCTTGGCTTCCGGGTACCCACTCATCGGATTAATCATTGGCGCAGCGTCGACTGTTGCACTTGAACGCAAGATCAGTTCGCAACCAGATTCTCGACAACTTGCCTTGCGGCTTGCTGGTCGCGGAAACATTCATGCGGGCCGCGTGATCGCTCAAGCCATGACTCGCACGTGGTGGCCGATCGCGTTATTGCTTTCATTGTGCAGTCGCCGGGCCCGACGAGTTACATGCGCCGCAATCGTGTTGCCATCGCTGATGTCATGGTTCACAAAGAAACCAAAGGTTGATCCAGTTTCATACTGCGCACTCAAACTCGCTGATGACGTCGCCTACGGAACCGGAGTTTGGAAAGGTGTCATCGCAACTCGCGATCTTGGCGCACTTACTCCCAAGTTTGACTAAGACTCTCTAGACGTTGGGACGTACAAGACGGCGCGAGATGTCATTGCACTCGTCACACACCGACTTGGGGATGACACCGATCTTCATCAACTGACCAAAAATTGCACATCCAAGGCAATACCCAACGAATGCTTCGAGACTTGCCGCCACCGTGAGTCCAGCGATCAACACAATCGCCACTGTCGAAGCACCGCTCAACCAAGCAATCGACGCACCGACCGAGAACACCAAGCCAATCCCCTGTGCAAAACGCTTGGGCTGGCCTGGCACCAATCGACCTTCGCCCTTCATCGCCGGTGTGAGAACTCGGGTTGATAACTGCCCAAGTGGACTCAGTTTTGGACCAGTCAAAACACGCGCGGTAAATCCATACGCCAACGGAATCAGCACCCAACCTTGGCGCACGATCAAGAACACAACTGCCTGAAGAACGACCCCGGTCGCCACCCAGCGAGCCGAGCGCTCATTGACAGGATTCGGGAAACCAAAGATGCGACCACTCATGGCGACAGACTAGAAGCCGATTCCCGACTTAACAAGTCGGATTTAAAAAGACCAGCATGAAACGCCCATTCGCCATCATTAGGTAGCGTCTTGACCGTGGCCCTCGTTCTCACCGTCAATACCGATTCGTGGAACCGTCAGGTTGACGCATTAGCCACCTCGGTCGCCGGTCTTGTCCCGGTCGTCAAGGGCAACGGCTACGGATTCGGCCGAGACTGGCTCGCCGACCGAGCCGCCAGTTTCGCCTCACATGTGGCAGTCGGAACTGTCTTCGAAGTGTCGTCGGTGCCCGCGCAATGCACCCCAGTCGTCCTCACACCCAGTCTCGATATTCCCCAGAGTCTTCGCGATGATTCGATCTTGACCGTGGGCTCAATTGCTCATATCGAAGCGATCGCCTCACACAAGAAGTCGCGCCAAGTTCTCATCAAGATTCGCTCGTCGATGAATCGTTACGGTGTCGCCGTTGAAGAAGTTGCTGAACTTCTTCAGCAATGCCAGACGAACAATCTTCACGTCCAGGGAGTATCGATTCATCCGCCATTGACCGGGTCATCATTAGACCACGTTTGCCAGATCGAGAATTTACTTTCCACAATTGACCCTTCCTTACCAGCATGGGTGAGTCATGTTGATGCGCAAGATTTCACAGGATTACAGACTCGGTATGCCGAGCGACAGTGGTTTTTGCGCCTCGGAACTTCGCTCTGGCACGGAGACAAAACTGCCCTCAAGTTGACCGCCGATGTCATTGAAACTGTTGTAGTCGTTGCGGGACAAAGAGTTGGCTACCACGGAGTAGAGATTTCACAGAACGGCGCCTTGGTCATGATCGGATGTGGCTCGGCGCATGGAGTTGCTCCCCTTGCTGACAACCTCAGTCCATTTCATTTCTCACGCCAGAGAATGCAACTTATTGAAGCTCCGCACATGCATACGTCAATGTGTTTTATTCCTAGTGGTCAGCCAACACCGGTCGTAGGTGATCAAGTTGATGTACAGCGACCCCTCATCACTACTTCTGTTGATCGCGTTGACTGGCTATAACTATTTGTGAATGATTTCAATCATCCACCTGCTGGACAAACCAGTACTGGAACGACCCGACTCATAGGTTTAGACGTCACGCGGGCTATAGCTCTCATCGGTGTTGTGGTGATGAACTTTCATGGCACGCTGAATGATTGGCGAATCGGCAATGATTTGTGGCATCGAATCTTTCATGTATATACGGGAGTATTGAGTACTCGGTTTGCGGCAACATTTGTGCTCGTTGCCGGAATCGGAACCGCTCTTTTTTCACGAAAGGCTTACGAGAACCATCAAGACGTGGCTAAGCATCGAATGCGACTAGCTCGACGAGGAGCATTACTTCTTTTCGGTGGCTATTTTCTCAACCATGCTTGGCCAGGCACCATTCTGTTTTATTACGGCGCCTATTTCATCTTGAGCGCTATTTTCATTTTGTGGAAGTCTCGCTCAATCATTTTTCTTTCTGCTGCAACGGCACTTGCTGCCACGGCGATTGCATCTTGGGAGGCCAATCGGCAACGTGCCGGATACTCAACAGCGTGGATGCACCCACAAGAAATTCATAGCCTTAAAGACTTCTTGCTACGAATCTTCGTTGACTACACCCACCCGGTTTTCCCGTGGCTCACTTTCTTCTGCCTTGGCATCGTCATTGGCCGTAATCTAGAAATGGTTAAGAAGAATCGTCGCACAATTCTCTTGTGCTGTTTTGCGGTGATCGTCATTTGTTATTCCTGTACCGCGATTTTGGACGGTTTTGATCTACGCACAAACGAGGTTCTTTATTGGGTGACCTCTTTGCAGCCATTCAATCGCAGCCTGCTCTACACACTGAGCACTGCCGCAATCGCTGTCGTCGCCTTTATAGTGATCAGTCAAATATCTGAGAAATACCAACACAAAAAAATAGTCACTCACTTGCAGCGAAGTGGTCAACTCACATTGAGCCTGTACCTACTGCACGTCCTTGCCTTTTACATTTTTGTTCGTTGGTCGCACCTGATTTCATCAAGTGGTCTCGATACTGCCCTGATCTTTGCCACTGGCTTCTGGGTAATCGCCATC
>JBEDJE010000101.1:0-4655 GCA_041172985.1 Actinomycetota bacterium | reverse complement strand
CGAGATATACAAATATGAGGGCTTGCGTAGCGCGTCATAAAAATCTGCGGGCAATTGATCGTTACGGGGAAAGACAAACCATGACCCGAAGAATGCTGGGTTGAACCACGGATCACACAGAATTGATCCTTGTCGAGTCTCAATAAAGATGCCGGCGTGTCCAACAGACGTAGCGCGCATCAGAGAAGTTGTCACAGAACCAAACTAGTCAAAAGTTTTGGGACTTGGTCGTACGACCAATAGTCCTTTGGTCACTTAGTGGGGGGATCTTTATACATCACGCCGGCACGTGAGACATTTTCGGTCCACTTTGAACCGTCCCAGTAGCGAAACTCGTAGCGACCTGCGGGGTCTTTGTACCAGTCGGCAGGAACGCTTGGTACGACCGATGGTGTTGGCGTCGAAGTCGAGCTTGACGCTGGAGTTGGTGAGATGAATGAGCCGGGGTTTGATGGCGAATTAGTCGTTGCTGCCCAACCAACGGGGTCAGAAGGTGGAGTTGGTTGAACCGGGGCGGCGCCTGTTGCTGTGACGCTGACGGGACGTGACAAGTACGCCACGATTTCGCCCGTCGAAACAATACTGACAACTTGCCAACCCTGCGCAGACATTGAAGTGAGTTGAGTCGCGAGGTCGGCGGAGTCGTTTGCTGAAACTTTGAGTGATGTGAACTCGAGCATGTTGCCGAGTGTAGTGCTGGTTTTTCAGTCTTGGGTAGCGGTGCCTTCGACGGCAACTAGTCCTCGGGCTTCGGCCTGCGAGGATTCACCATCGAATACCAAAGAGCCATCTCGTAAGGCAATAGTGCGAGCGGTGCGCGAGACAAAGCTCAGTTCATGGGTGGCAACGACCAGCGCCGCGCCTTCGGCGGACGCTTGATCGAAAAGATCTAGAAGTGCTTCTTTGCCGTCGGCATCGAGCCCAACAAAGGGTTCGTCAACGAGCATCAATTCGAATGGTCGAATAAATGCAATCGCAATAGCGGCCTTTTGTTTGAGCCCACGACTAAAGCGAGTGGGCAGATCATCGGCGCGATCGTAGATACCAAGTTGTCCCAACAGATCGGCGGCCTTTTGTTCCCACGTACCCATGTTGTGCAAACGGGCGGTGTACTCGAGGTGTTCCCAAACCGAGAGGTCGTCGTAGAACGTCGGAGTGTCGGCGAGATAACTCAGCTTGCTTCGTGCATCCATAGAACCGGGAGCTTGGCCAAAGACCGTGATTGAACCTGATGCGGGCTCAAGCAAACCGGTAGCCATACGCAAGAAGGTTGTCTTTCCCGAGCCGTTGTGGCCAATCAACGCGACCTTTTCGTGTTCTTCAATACGTAATGACAATGGATACAAGGCTGGTCCATCGCCGTAATCTTTGGCGACGTTGTGAGCAATGAGAGCAGCAGGAAGAACCGATTCGGTTTTGTGCATCGCTGCTGATTCAGCTTTTTGTGCACTGGGTGGTTTGGGGTGGCGGCTCATGAGTTTCCTCCGGTACGAGTTTTCTGTCCGCGACTTTCGGCCGCGGCGTTATTCAAAGATTTCTTAATGTCATCGCGGAATCGAATCCAGCCAGCAAGGATGAATGTCATGAGTGCGATCGCGATCGCGATTCGTACCGCGGGTGCTTCGGGAGGATTGCCATCAGCAATCGCCATCCGAGCTCCGACCATCGGCAGACTTCCGACAACAGCAAGAAGCACTGGCCAAATTGCCTTGATGAGGCTCACGGTGCCGGCAACTTCAGGTGGCATCATGTTGGCCTGCGCGGTTGATGAAACTTGATCTGGGGCTCCTGACACAATGTTGATCGCTGCTCCCGCGATTGCGCCAATCACCGACGGGATTGCACAAATCGCCGCAACTGACCAC
Source organism: Actinomycetota bacterium (assembly GCA_041172985.1). Lineage (GTDB taxonomy): Bacteria > Actinomycetota > Acidimicrobiia > Acidimicrobiales > Ilumatobacteraceae > Casp-actino8. Next base: position 2,790 of record JBEDJE010000101.1, on the reverse strand, counting down.
ATGTTCGGTTCGACAAGCCCCATTGTCGCAATCATGATGCCAGCAACCGGAATAGCAATGACAGCTGTCGAACTGAGAAGAGCGATGTACATGACTCCGCGTGCTTTGGGATATGCATCAGTGCGCTCACCTTGATCAATTTCTTGGGCAAAGGGTTCACAGATTTCGAGTCCCAAAATAAACAAGGCAAGTCCACTACCAATTGCGGCAGGTGTCGTGCCGTTGTACATAGCTACTTGGCATAACCCAGCAATGATCGCGAGCGTTCCTATGCGAGCAATACGACTGAGTGGGAAACGTAACAATCCATGCCAGCCACGAATCCATTCGGCCGAAAAGCGTCCTCGAGAATTCTTTCGCTTGATTTTGATCCACGGTCGATTGCGGCTGCGCTCTTGACTGAGTTGGCGTCGCAACAATGTGACTGTACGAAGGTCTTGCAAGGTCACAGCAAATCGCAACTGCGTAACAAGTGCCGAACGACGCGACAATGCTTCGAGTGATTGGCGACCTAAAAGAATTAATCCGATACCGATCAAGATCACAGCAATAGCTGAGGGGATTAACTCATTGAAATGTGTGCGCTCTCCCCAAAGTGCAAGCCCGCCCTGAAGATCTCCGGGACCAGTGAGTTGTGAACTTGGAAGAGCTGTGGCAATTTGCCAAGCAATCAATGCACCACCAATTGAACTGGCCATCCAGCCACGAAGTTTGAGCGAGTGTGCACACAGTGCGGCGCCAACAAAGAGTGCTCCAGTGGTCGCTCCCCAAAGCGCGCCAGACATGGCCCACGACATTCCACTTCCAGGTAAGCGACGTCCAGCTAATTGGCCAGCAACTGCACCAGCAGCGCCGGTCGCAAACATCGCCGAACGAAGTCGTTGAACTGCAGGGCGAAGCAATACTCGCCGACGACTCACGGGTGCCAGCAAGACGTGGCGAACATCGGCTTCTTCAATGGCTAATGGACCACCGCGACTTCCTGATCGCAGTCCCATCGCGAATGCCAAGACGCCAGCGAGTCCTAGCCATGCCGCACCAAACTTCGAGACATCTGCTGCCATTGAATCGGCCACGGGCTTGTCGGGAACGAGTCCCGAGATGAACAGAATTCCTCCACCAAAAATGAACGCAGCTAAGTACACGCGGTACAACGCTTCAAACCACTCAACTTCTGCGAGACGATTCTTTTGGCGGGCCCGACGAAGGGCACGTACTGCATTCGAACTGATGGCGGTTACTTGCGTGGCAAACGACTCGCGATTGGGTGTGACAGTTCCAACGTCAACTGGTGTATCGGAATCGGATGACCAACCTGACCACGAGGCAACAAACAATCGTGGAGTTGGATAGCCAGCAAGTTCGAGAGCCACGATGTTGGCGCATGCCGAGATACCGCTGCCACAATATGTGATTACTTCATCGGCGAGATCGACGCAGAGTGATTCGTAATGGCTCTGCAATTCTTCAACTGATTTGAATGAAGAAGTGTCGCTATCAATGACTGCGTTCCACGGTGCACTGAATGCTCCAGGAATGTGCCCGGGTCGTGGGTCAAGTTTTGCAGTTGCCTCAGTAACAATGCCTTGAAATCGATCGCCCGAACGAGCATCAAGAATGACACGGCGAGAATTGATCGCGCCGTCTTTGACGATTGATTCAAGATCGTGTTTGGTAACGAGTTGATCGGTGGGCCACTCAACAGTTGCAAACGACGCAGATTTTACCGTTGTCGGTTTGCCCGTTGCGAGAGGTTGTTCAGAGTTGCGTTGCCAGGCCGCAATGCCGCCATCAAGTACCGACGCCTTGCATCCAAGCATGCGCAACATGACGACGAGCCGCGAAGCTGTCATACCGCCGGTGTCGTCGTAGGCAACAACGTACGAGTCGCTGCCAATACCAAGTCGTGACATCGCTCCGGCGAAAGCTGACGGAGTGGGGAATGGATGCCGGCCTTGCGTGGCATCTGATCGATCTGATGACGCAAGGTCTCGATCAAGGTCAACAAAAATTGCGCCCGGAATATGCCCATCGGTGTAGGCCTTACGAGCATCGCGTCCGTCGAGGTACCAACGCACATCGGCAATGACGACATCGGTGCGGTCAAGAACTTGAAAGTCTTGGGCAGTAATGACGATTGGGACTTTGGGCTCTAACTCGTTCAAGGTTTCCATTCTTGCCTGTGAAGCGGGCATACTGACAATGATGGATGTAAGAACCGTTGAACTTTTTACGTCTTTGCTGGCACTCATCGCATTGATCGGGGGACTGTCATACGCCTTGGTGTCAGGTGTCGTTTCGCCCCAAGCATCAATCGTTGCCGAAATTCGTCGTTTATCGCTGTGGCTGGCATGGATAGTCGCCGCTGCGGCCACCGCAGGAAGTCTGTATTTCAGCGAAATCGCCGATTACGTCCCATGCCGATTGTGCTGGTTCCAGCGCATCTGCATGTTCCCGTTAGCCGGCATTTTGCTCGTTGCCGCGATTCGCAAAGACCAAAATGTGCGTTGGTACGCATTGCCGCTGTTGATCGCTGGTATCTGTTTGTCGAGCTATCACTACCTCATTGAATGGAAGCCTTCGCTTGGTGAAGGCGCATGCGGGATTGGACCATCGTGCACCGATGTCTGGTTCCGTCGAATGGGATTTGTCACGCTGTCGTTCATGGCTCTGAGTGGTTTCATCGCGATTGCTGCACTACTTTTTGTACAGCCGAAGAAATCAGACAACCAGTTATCGGAGAAGTGACCAGAAAATGGCCAAGCAACCAATCAAGAAGTCGAACAACAG
>JBEDJE010000100.1:0-6519 GCA_041172985.1 Actinomycetota bacterium | reverse complement strand
CTGGAAAACCATTCCCATGTTTCGTTGATGCGCTGGAGTTTTAGTGATGTTGCGACTTGCCAGTGTCACCACACCAGTATCGGGAATTTCGAATCCGGCAGCAATACGTAAAGCAGTGGTTTTTCCACACCCTGATGGACCAAGCAAACTCACAAGCTCACCTGGCTGGAGTTCAAGATCAAGATTTTCAAGTGCGACTGTTGCTCCGAAAGTTTTTCGGATACCGGTAAAGCTGAGGGACGTCATGTGAGTATCTCATTCTTGAGTTGTGGCGAATTCTTTTGAACTCTTGTGCTACGTGATCTTGAAAGCACTCCGATAGCAACAAAAAGGAACGTCGTTCCAATCAGAGCCAAGATTGCAAGCGCGTAGCCTCCGCGGGGATCACTTTGGCGATACTGCGCCATGAATGAGGGGAAAGTGCGTTTTAAGAGCACATCTGAAATCGTGTATTCACCAAGTACGACTGCAACAGTTTGGAATGACCACTCTGAAAAGGGTGGCAATCCAGGTCGAACCAAGACTTCGAGATGCTTCTACTAAGACTTTGAGATCAATGGCTCGCAGGCCTGTATCGATGCTGCGGTATGTAAATGGAAGAGCAAGCACTACGTAGAAAGGAATGAGCGAATAATCGCTATTGAGGAACCAACGTGCATGTGGTTTAACAACGACAATTCCGGCGACGAGCGCGATAGCCGGAATGACATATGGCAAGATCGTCAGAAATTCAACGAATACTCGGGCCTTGGGCAGTCGGAGATGAACCCACACTGCAGTGGGGACTAATAAGCCGAGCGTGAAGAGTGCAGTACCGATGGCCAACTTCAAACTGAGAGTCAGAGCCTCAGAGAAAAATTCGTCTGAGAATGAAGCGGTGACTGATGTGAATGACCATTTGTCAAAGAGGTTGTTCCAACCAAGGTCAATGACTTGCAGGTTTTGAAACGCAAATCGTGCCATCGCAAGGAGAGGAAACGCAAAGAAAATTGCGCTAGCGATTAAGACAAGTGTCGGGAGCAGACGCCCAAGTGTGCGTTGGAAACGAGAATCTCTCATGAGTTACTCCAACGTTCGGCGCGTCGACGAAGCAGCCAATAAGCGGCCATGCTCAGGCCCATCAAGATAATCATCCAAGCAGCAAGTGAATATCCAACGGCGTCTTCGCCAATTGAGATGTCTCCTCCTAGGAAGAAACTAATTCTGAGTGGAACGATCTTTGAGTTGTCAGTCAGTTGGCGTGCCGTTGCATAGGCGCTGAACGAATTAGCGAATAACAAAAGGAATCCACCAAGAAGTGAAGGTGCAAGAATCGGCAGTCCGACTCTGCGCCAATAAGTCCAAGCGCTACCTCCAAGATTGGCGCAAGCCTCTCTCCAAGATGTTTTCAATCCATCGATAGCTGGCAACGTAATGAGGACCATCAGCGGGATATTGAAGTACGAGTACACAGTGATGAGACCTGAGACTTCGCCCAGTTTGAAGTCGCCGGCGTAAAGATCCCAACCGAACGCGTTCAGAATTTTGGTGCCGAGTCCTTGGCGCCCGAGAAGACTAAGAAACGCAAATGCGAGTGGGAGGCCGCCCATATTGGCGGCGACTCCACTGAATGAACTCACGATGTTACGTAGCCAACGGGGTCGTGTCGCAGTGGCCGCTGCGTAGGCCAACAAACCACCGAAGATCACGCCAACAAAAGCGGCACCCGCAGAGAACTTCAGCGAGAAGATAAAGGCGTCGAGGTTTTGCCCAGAGATCGCTTCGCGCATTGCGCTGAAGCCAAAAGATCCGTCTTCATCATGAAGTGCTTGGGCGAAAACACTGATCGCGGGAATGAGGAGAAAGAGAATGCTGATCGCGGGAATGAGGAGAAAGAGAATGAGGAAAAGAAAAAACGGGACCAGCCCGAACCAAGCCAATGATTTCTTATTGCGGATGTTGTCGATTGGAGTACGCCAAAAGTGCGAGGGGGCCGTCGCTTGCGCGACGGCCCCCTCTTCACCCAAGGGAGGAATATTGACTATCGCCACAATCAGGCGTCAGCCACCATCGGACCCCACTGCTCGGCGAGAACAGCTTTTGCAGCTGCAATCTGAGCAGGGGTCAAGAAGCTGATCTGCGCAACCAATTCGTCTGGCGGCAAGTTGGCCTTGACTTCTTCGGTCACGAGTCCAGCAGCAGTCAAAGCTTCGATACGAGCCGGGACAGCGCCACCTTCGAGGTAGCCCAATGCGCCTTCATCGCTGAAGATGTGTTCCATCCACAACTTGGAGCAAGCCTGGTGTGGCGAGTCCTTGATGACACCCTGGCCGTAGAAGCCTCCGTACACGCCGTCGCTCGGGAAGTTGGTTTCGTAGGTGATTCCAGCAGCTTCGAGTTCAGCGGCCAATCCCGGAACGTTGTAGCTCCAGTCAATGGCGATGGGGGTTTCACCGGACAAAACGGTTTCCTTGGTGACGTCGGTGCCACCGAGGTTGCCAGCAGCCTTGAGGTCGGCGAAGAACTGGATGCCGGGCAAGATGTCATCGGCGCTGCCGCCGTTGGCAAGTGAAGCAGCCATAACTGCTGCGAATGCTGCACCAGCTTCACGGGGGTCGCCATTCAAGGAAACGAGGCCCTTATATTCAGGCTTCATCAAGTCGGCAAACGAGGTTGGAGCCACGGGTGCAATCTTGGTGTTCGTGGTGATTGCCATGATTCCGTAGTACGCAGCGGTCCAGTTGTTGTCGGCATCCTTCAAGCCGGCCGGGATTTCGGCATCGGTTGTCAAGACGTAGGGCTCGAACAAACCAGCGTCGACCATTTCCTGGGCGATTGCCGGGCTGACGTCAACGTTGTCGGGCATGTCGTCTTGACCGGCCAATGTCTGAACGGCTTCCATCTCTTCTTTTGATGAAGCGTCGGGATTGGCGACTGGGTACTCAACACCGGGGTACTTCTCGCCGAAAGCGGCGAGGATGCCCTTGTAGTTGGCCCATTCGTCGGGAAGAGCGATCAAGTTGACCTTGGCGCCTTCGGCTTTGCACTCTTCGTAAAGAGCGTCAAGCGGATCGGCATCTGTCGGGGCCGTAGTGGTCTCGTCAGTCGCAGGTGCTTCGGTAGCAGCTGGGGAGGATGTTTCGCTGGTGCTGGAGTCATCGCCGCCACAGGCTGCGAGTGCCAAGCCAGCGACAATGGCGAGTGACGCCATCTTGCGCATGGATGAGTACTTTGAGGGGATCATCGTTTTCCTTTTGTTTGTGTTCACGGATGATCAACACTTTTGTGTTGACCGAGTGACACTTTGTCCAAGCGAGGTGTCACTCAGGAGGCATCTAGCCACCATTCGGGTGAACTGTGAATGAATGGATACGCAGTTCACTCAAAATCAACCGAGCAAGTAGGGTGTCGTTACGTTCCCCCCATTTATTAGGAGCGTGCTATGTCAGTCACCGTCGTCGTCGGAGCCCAGTGGGGCGATGAAGGCAAAGCCAAGGTCATCGACCTTCTTGCCCGAGAGAATTCGGTTGTCGCTCGCTATCAAGGTGGACACAACGCCGGTCACACCGTGGTTGTCGGTACTGAGAAGTACGCCTTGCAGCTCATTCCGTCGGGGGTTTTGTACGACCACGTCACTCCGGTCATTGGTAATGGCGTCGTCGTTGACATGCCGACATTGTTTGCCGAGATTGACCGACTCGAGTCGCGCGGAATTTCGTGCGCAAAACTCAAGATCTCTAGTCAGGCTCAGTTGATTTTCCCTTGGCACCAATCGTGGGACGCGATCTCTGAAGGCAACTTGGGGGATAACAAGATTGGGACGACGCTCAAGGGCATCGGACCGGCATACGCCGACAAAGCCCGCCGAGTCGGAATTCGCGTTGGTGCGTGCGTTGACTTGGAGTCTTTCGCGGAACAGGTACGCGAACGAGCGACTGCCGAAAGCGTCAACGTTGTTCATGCTGGCGGCGACGCTCTTGACATTGAACAAATCGTTTCCGACTTCGTTGAATACGCAAAGCGTTTGCAGCCATATATAGGTGACACCGTCGGTCTGCTGCACGACGCTGTCGATGCTGGCCAAGATGTTTTGCTTGAAGGTGCTCAAGCAACTTTCCTCGATCTTGATCATGGAACGTACCCGTTTGTGACGTCATCAAATCCGACAGCGGGTGGAGCGAGCGTCGGGTCAGGTATTGGACCACGACTACTTGATCGCATCATCGGAATTACGAAGGCGTACACCACTCGTGTTGGTTCGGGTCCTTTCCCGACCGAAACACTGGGCGAGATTGGCGAGAAGTTAGTTGATATTGGTCGCGAGTTCGGCACAGTGACCGGACGTCGTCGTCGCACGGGCTGGGTCGACTGCGTGATGTTGCGTCATGCCGGTCGCATTAACTCGTTGACTGAATTAGCGCTGACCAAACTCGATGTCTTAGACACATTTGATGAAGTCAAAGTGTGTACTGGATACCGCATCAATGGCGAACCCGTGCACGGTTACCCTGACCGCAGTGATGTACTCGGTCAAGTGGTCGCCGACTACATCACATTGCCAGGATGGAAAACCGAATTACGTAACTGTCGTTCAGTGAATGATCTTCCGGCCGAAGCCAAAGCATTCATTACTGCGGTCGAGCGCGAATCTGGAATTCCGATTCGAATTATCGGTGTCGGTCCTGAACGCGATGACGTGCTGGATTGGACTTCTGCATCAATCTTTGGAGGTACGGCATGATTCCTCGTTATTCATTACCTGAAATGGAAGCGATCTTTTCCGACGAATCTCGTTTTGGTCGTTGGGTAGAAATTGAATTGTTGGCAACTGAAGCGCATAGCGCTTTAGGAATTGTTCCTTCTGCAGACTCTTCAACCTGTCGCTCTAATACTCCAGTGATTGATGCGCGCTTTATTGACGAAGTCCTTGAACGCGAAAAGGTCACCGATCATGATGTTGCAGCATTCGTTGACGTTTTACAGTCGCGAATAGGTGGAACGGCTGGCGGATGGATCCACTACGGGCTGACTTCAAGTGACATTGTTGATACTGCGTGGTGTTGGATGTTGCGCGATGCCGCCGACCTGCTCATAGAGGCATCGTCAAAACTTCTGCGAGTTGTTGTGAGTTTGGCTAAGGCGCATCGTGACACGGTGATGATCGGTCGTACCCACGGTGTCCATGCCGAACCAACGACGTTCGGCGCCAAGGTTGCGTTGTGGGCCCTGCAGATTGATCGTGATCGCAGTCGATTGATTGCTGCGCGCGACAACATTGCAGTGTGCAAACTCTCGGGAGCAGTGGGCACCTATTCCAATGTTGATCCCAAGGTTGAACAACATGTTGCTCATTCGTTGGGTTTGAAAGCAGTCCCAGCCACTCAAGTCATTTCTCGCGATCGTCACGCTGAATACATGTGGGCATGTGCCGCTGTTGGCAACACCTGCGAAATGATTGCAGTTGAATTGCGGCATCTCCAACGAACCGAAGTTCGTGAAGTTGAAGAAGGCTTTAAGCCTGGACAAAAGGGTTCCTCGGCAATGCCCCATAAGCGCAACCCGATCTCGGCAGAAACGATCACGGGTTTGTCACGAGTTCTTCGTGGAAATCTTCAGGCCGCAATGCAAGATGTTGCTTTGTGGCATGAACGTGATATTTCACACAGTTCTGTTGAACGAGTCGTACTTCCAGATTCATCATTGATGGCGCATTACGTCATGCATCGCTTACGCCGACTGCTCGAGGGTCTTCAAGTCTCACCTGAGCGTATGAAACAGAACCTGTACTCAAGTCACGGATTGGTTTTTAGCCAGCCAGTACTTCTTGCTTTAGTTCAATCAGGCCTGACTCGTGATGAGGCCTATCGAATTGTTCAAGAAGCAGCAGCAATGTCGTGGGAGCGTTCGCAAGATTTCCGTTCAGTTCTTGAAGCCGACTCGCGTTTGGAACGGGTTGACAAGAAAATTCTTGACGAAGCTTTTGACTTGAAGCGTTCGCTGGTGCATATCGGGCAAGTATTCACTGCCCTTGATGCACTTGAAGTGTAAAGATCAGCGAGTGATTCCGGCTTTTTTCAAAACAGCGGGATCAACACCAATTTCACGCCACGCGGTGTAGGTGATTCCGTTGCGCTCACCGTATGAACGAGCAACTTTAACGAATGCTTTTTCGAGCGGACCGATTTGTTGAGCAGTAGTCATTTCTGCAAGTTCCATTGCCAGGTCAAGGCGTTCTTGTGACAACTTCAGTTGCGTAATTGCATCTGAATCATCAAATTGATTTTCGATAACTGCAAGACGCTTCTTGATTGAGTCCGGTGTGCGCTTACGTCCGCGCTTTGGTTTATTGCGTCGAACCGCTTCAAGGTAATCACGAACAGTTCGACTCTCTGCTCGTCCGACCGCCAAAGCAGCTTTATGTGACTTTGTCATTGGTGTTTTCGGTGCTGCCATGGATATCAATATATGACTGTTTATTAAGGAATAGTGCACTTTCGTCCGTAAGACTTTGTGACGTTTTCTTAAGAAATAGCTGTATTT
>JBEDJE010000099.1:0-4691 GCA_041172985.1 Actinomycetota bacterium | reverse complement strand
AGGTAATACGTCTCGGGTTCGTCGCCATCAATGGACAAAGTCACGAGCTTGCCTGGTCCGACAACATCGCCGTCTTCGGTTTCGACAAGTTCGTAGTTTTCAAGAATTGACTCAAGGTGGCGAATGCGACCCTCCATGTGACCTTGTTCGTCCTTGGCAGCGTGATAGTCACCATTTTCTTTGAGGTCGCCCATCTCGCGAGCACGTTCAATTTTGTCGGCAACTTCAATACGACCTCGGGTGGTGAGGTCGTGAAATTCGGCTTGAAGGCGCTCGAGAGCGGTTGCGGTGAGGTGGTGTACCTGGGCCATGCCCACAGGGTAACGCCAGGTGGCAAACCTTGCGAGGGCAGGGCCAAGACTTGATCATTCCTGCAGGACAGCAGGCTTCCTCGAATGTTGAAAACGGCACGGAATGAGTGTTGAAGGAGCGTCGAATGTTTGGGTTGACCCCATTGCCCGTACGATATGAGACTTATGGCAGCAACATCAGCGCACCGTATTGCCGTGATCGGCGGAGACGGTATCGGACCCGAAGTAACCATCCAGGCCCTCAAAGTGGTCCGAGCGGCCGGAGTCAATATCGACACCACCGATTTCGACCTCGGCGGAGCACGTTTCTTGCGCGATGGTGAGATTTTGTCTGATGAAGTGCTGAATCAGTTGCGGGCTTTCGATGCCATTCTTTTGGGCGCTGTCGGAACCCCCGATGTTCCACCCGGAGTCATTGAGCGCGGCTTGTTGCTCAAGATGCGTTTCGAACTTGATCTGTACATCAACCAGCGTCCATTCATTGGCACTGCACCAGGTCATACCAAGCCGCACGACTTCATTTGTATTCGCGAAAACACCGAAGGTCCGTACGTCGGTGAAGGTGGCGTGTTGCGCAAGGGGACACCGCACGAAGTTGCGACACAGGGCAGCGTGAATACGCGCATGGGTGTTGAACGTTGCATTCGTTACGCATTTGAATTGGCAAACAAGCGTGAGCGCAAGCACGTCACTTTGGTGCACAAGACCAACGTGCTCACGTTCGCTGGCAACTTGTGGGAGCGCGCTTTCAACGAAGTTGCCGCCGAATACCCGCATATCGGAACTGCCTATAACCACGTTGATGCCGCATGTATCTACTTCGTGCAAGACCCACATCGTTACGACGTCATTGTCACCGACAACTTGTTCGGCGACATCTTGACCGACCTTGGTGGAGCAGTTTCTGGCGGTATTGGCTTGGCTTCATCGGCCAACCTCAACCCTGCTCGAACTGGCCCCAGTATGTTTGAACCAGTTCATGGTTCGGCTCCCGACATCGTCGGTACAGGCAAGGCCAATCCGACAGCAGCGATTTTGTCAGCTGCGCTCATGCTCGATTTCTTAGGTGAAAGCCCCGCTGCCGATCGCATTCGTGCAGCATGTGCCGATCCAGTTACAGGAAACACCGTCGAGATTGCTGACGCGATCGCGGCCCGAATTCAGGGCTAAGCCCAACTCATTACCAACTAATCTCACTAACAGAACTTTCGAACGGAGTACGCAATGCCCACATTGATCCCCACCCCAAAAATTTGGATGAACGGCGAATTGGTCGATTGGGATAAGGCACAAGTACACGTGCTCACCCACACCTTGCACTACGGCACGGGTGTCTTCGAAGGAATTCGCGCCTACGAAACATCAAAGGGCACGGCAATTTTCCGCCTGACCGAGCACATCGAGCGTTTGTTCCGCAGCGCCCACATTCTCGGTATGGAAATTCCGTACACCGTTGAAGAACTTGTTCAGGCCACCAAAGACACCGTTGCCTCAACTGGTTTGCCGTCGTGCTACGTGCGCCCGTTGGCGTACTACGGCTACGGCGAAATGGGACTCAACACCCTGCCGTGCAAGGTTGATGTGGCGATTGCTTGCTGGCCGTGGGGCGCTTACCTGGGCGACGACGCGTTGACCAAGGGTGTTCGCATGAAGATTTCTTCGTGGACTCGCCACGATCACAACACCATGCCGCCAGCTGCCAAGACTGTTGGTAACTACGTCAACTCATCGTTGGCCAAAGTTGAAGCACTGCGCGCCGGATACGACGAAGCCATCATGTTGGCTCCGAACGGTCTTGTTGCCGAATGCACCGGCGAAAACATTTTCTGTTCACGTAATGGCATCATCTTGACTCCACCATTGTCGGCTGGAGCGCTTGAAGGAATTACGCAGAACTCAGTGATGGAAATTGGCCGCGACCTTGGCATCGATATTCGTATCGACAACATTGCCCGCAGCGACCTGTACATCGCTGACGAAATCTTTGTGTGTGGAACAGCGGCCGAAGTCAGCGCAGTTGCATCGGTTGACGATCGTTCAGTTCCGGCCCCCGGACCAGCAACGACAGCAATCGGTCAGATGTACGGTCGTGTTGTACGAGGCCAAGAAGCTAAGTACGCCCACTGGTGCGAACTCGCTAAGTAATTACTATTGATTGGTAGTTACTGTTGATTACGTCGGCGAGCCGCAAGGCCGGCCAAACATTCAAACGCTAAGCGGTGCGCCACGTTGACGGTGAGATCGCTCACGTCGTACGCCGGTGAAACTTCGACAATGTCGATACCCACAACGTTGTGTTCAAGACACAACGTACGCACCATGCGTAACAAATCTGCCGACATGATTCCGCCAGGCTCGGGTGTTCCAGTTCCGGGAGCAAACGACGGGTCAAGGCTGTCGACGTCGATCGAGATATACAAACTGTCTGCGGCACTTAATGCTTCCGAGATCGCATCTTTCATCACAGTTTGAAATCCGCGTTGCCAGATTTCGTCCATGGTGTGCCAACGCATACCTTGTTCGCGCATCCAATCGAAAATTTCTTTCGGTGGCCAGTATCCACGCAAACCAACTTGCACAAAGTTTTTGCCCGGTATCGCACCTGACTCGATAAGTCGGCGCATCGGTGTTCCGTGACTTGCCAAGTTGCCGTAAAGAATGTCGGCAGTGTCGGCGTGCGCGTCAAAGTGGACCATGCCGACGTTGCCAAATCCTTTGATTTCAGCAACGGCAGTCGCGGCGGGCCAGGTAATGGAATGGTCGCCACCGAGCGTGATCGGAATGATTCCGCGGCTGGCAACTTCGCTCACTCGTGCCTTGATGTTGGCCAAGCTGACATCGGTCTGACCGTGGGGGCAATAGGCATCACCAAAATCGACGACTTCGAGATAGTCAAAAATCTCAATGCCCAAATCCATGTGATAGCTGCCTGGTTCGTAAGCCTGCGAGCGAATCGCTCGTGGGCCAAAGCGCGCGCCGGGACGGTTGGTCGTCGAATTGTCGTAGGGCGCGCCAACAATGGCGACGTGCGGTTGCCACTCATCGAGTTGCGAAGGATCCGTCAGAAAAGGCCGCTGACCAAAGGTGGCAAGTCCGCCGAATACGTAGCCAAGATCGAGTTGTTCCTGCATACCGGGGGAGAGTTCGCGCTTTGGTTCGGCCATTCCCGAACCTTACCGAGTATCGGTGGGTCCACTGAAGCATCAGAAATATCGGCTTGGCGTTGACACTGGGCGCAGAATCCTGTTGACTGAGAAGCAATGAACGCCGTGACTACTTCCCGTAACACTGCAGCAATCATCATTATTCGCTAGCGCACGGGTTTGTTCTCGTGCGCAGTCAGCCGCCCACCGGGCGGCTTTTCTGTTTCTCGGAATGAACCTCAACCACAGAGAGAAAAACCATGAGCAACATGACTAAACCCATGATCGAAGTATTCGATACCACCTTGCGCGACGGCCTACAGGTCGAGGGCGTCTCGGCATCAGTTGAAGACAAGCTTCGTATTGCCGAACAGCTCGATTACTTGGGTGTGCATTACATCGAGGGTGGCTGGCCTGGCGCCAATCCAAAAGACATCGAGTTCTTTGCTCGTGCTGTGAACGAATTGAAGTTCACGACCAGCACCTTGGTTGCTTTTGGTTCAACGCGTCGCCCCAAGGGCAAAGTTGACGACGATGCAACGTTGCGTCATCTCATCGATGCCAACACCAGTGCCGTGTGCATCGTTGCCAAGAGTTGGGACTATCACGTCATCAACGCGTTGCAGACAACCCTCGAAGAAGGCATCGCCATGATCGCCGATTCAGTCGAGTACCTCAAAGGCAACGGTCGCCGCGTGTTGGTTGACATGGAGCACTTCTTCGATGGTTTCAAGCGCAATGAAGAGTTTGCGTTGCGGGCACTCGAAGCTGCTGTGATGAAGGGTGCGAGCCACTTGGTGTTGTGCGATACCAACGGTGGAAGCCTTCCTCACGAAGTTCAAACGATCGTTGCGCAAGTGAAAAGCCATGTCGGTAACGACGTCACGATCGGTATTCACTGCCACGACGACACCGGTTGTGCAGTTGCGAACTCGATGGCCGCAGTGTTGAGCGGTGCTGGCCACGTGCAAGGAACATTGAATGGTCTTGGTGAGCGCACGGGTAACACCAACTTGACCACAGTGATTCCAAACTTGCAGCTCAAACTTGGATACACCTGCTTGCCAGACGGCAGACTCGAGCGCATCACAACAGTGAGCAACTTTGTGGCAGAAGTTTTGAATCGTCCATTGAATCCGCAAGCGCCATATGTTGGCTCGGGTGCGTTTGCGCACAAAGCCGGTCTGCATGTGTCGGCGATTGCTCGTGCAAAAGATGCGTACGAACATGTGTCGCC
>JBEDJE010000098.1:0-5144 GCA_041172985.1 Actinomycetota bacterium | reverse complement strand
CCGCCCGATAGCTGCCACGGATAATGATTCGCAAAGTCTGACAACTTGACGAGTTCAAGCATTTCAGTTGCTCGAGCTTGACGCTTTGCCTTATCCCAGCCCTTGAGTTCAAGTGGCAGTTCAATATTCTTCTCAACTGTACGCCACTCAAAAAGACCCGATTGCTGAAAAGCCATGCCATAGTCCTGATCGAGTCGGGCCTGCTTAGCCGACTTGCCGTTCACGACAAGCTCGCCCGATGTTGGCTCGATGAGATTGGCAATCAGTCGTAGCAGTGTCGACTTTCCACAACCGGATGGACCGATCAATGACACGAATTCGCCTGATGCAATAGACAAATTGATATCAGTCAATGCATCAACCTGATTACTTGAACCAAGGTTAAAAGCCTTAGAAATATTGGTGATTTCAACCGCGCTCATGCGGATGCCTCCTTGGGGCGATTGCGCATCATGTACATGTCAGCCAAGGTCACAAACCCTGACATTGCAAGCCCGAGTGCTGCCGCACCGAACACTGCTGTGAAAACTTTCGCTGGATCGCCGGTTGCCTCACGGGCGTACTCGATGATGAGACGACCAATTCCACCTTTGAGACCAGTTGAAATTTCTGCAACAACAACACCGATGACTGAAGCCGAAGCTGCAAGTTTCAGTGACGGAACAATAAAAGGAATTGCTGCGGGAAAACGCAACTTACGAAGCGTCTGCCACCACGATGCGGCATAACTGTCCATCAATTCGAGCGACGCCGATGGTGCCGAGGTGAGACCTTTCAAGGCACCGACTGCGACAGGGAAGAACGCCAAGAAAGCGCCGAGTACTGCTGCCGACATCCACCGCGGCCATGTCCAGCCAGCGATACTCAACTTGCCACCCCATGACACAACAAGCGGCGCCAACGCAATCAACGGAACTGTTTGCGACAAGACTAAGTACGGCAAAATTCCGCGCTCAGCAAATTTAAAACGAGCCATCAATATTGACAAGCCCAATCCCAAGGCTGAGCCAATCGCGAACCCAACGAGTGCTAATCGGAACGAGAACCACGCACCTGCCAAAACAACCGACCAAATCTTGCGGTCTGAACCACGAAGTTCGGGTCGGTTATAACGCATCAGCATGTCCCAGACATGCGGCATCGCGTTGTTATTCGAACGTGGCAACAACTTCCAGCCGAAAATTTTGCCACCAGCTTCTGGGCCAACCACTTTGTACAGTTCCCACGCAGCTGCAACAAACAACAACGAGACAACGAAAAGAACTACACGGCGAATCCGTCGTGCAGTCTCACTTGTCTTCTTTGTCGTCATCACTGTCGTCATGTTTTTGGTTACTCAGCTCTTCGCCAAGATTTGCTCGGCTAAGGCGGGAATCACTTTTTCACCGTAAGCCCGCAATGTTTCGTCTTTGGCATCATGTTGTAAATAGACAGAGAATTGATCGACACCCATATCGCGCAATTCATTGAGGCGCTTGACATGAGCCTCAACGGGACCCACGATGCAGAAACGATCAATGATCTCGTCTGGGACGAAATTGGTATGGCTATTGCCAGCCTTACCGTGCTCGTTGTAGTCGTAACCCTGGCGACCCTTGATGTAATCGGTCAGAGCTTTCGGCACAGGAGCAGAATCGCCGTAACGCTCCACAATGTCGGCCACATGATTACCGACCATGCCACCAAACCAGCGGCACTGTTCGAGTCCATGGGCCATGCTGGCTTCGCTTCCGTCGGTGACATACGCCGGTGCTGCAACACAAATCTTGACGCTCTTCGGGTCACGTCCGGCAGCAGCGGCAGCATCACGAACAGCCTTGATTGTCCACTCGGTAATGCTCGGATCAGCAAGTTGCAAAATGAATCCATCGCCAACTTCGCCGGTTAAGGCCAATGCCTTGGGTCCATAAGCAGCAACCCAAACTTCGGCCCGCGACTTACCGGCCCATGGCAAACGAAGTTCGGAATCTTTGTAATTCACTGAACGGCCGTTGGCAAGTTCGCGAATGACATGAATGCTTTCGCGCAGCGTTGCCAAAGTTGTTGGCTTTCCGTTGGTGACTCGCACAGCCGAGTCGCCTCGACCAATACCAATAACGGTGCGGTTGCCATACATCTCGTTCAGAGTTGCAAACAAACTTGCAGTCACGGTCCAATCGCGTGTCGCAGGATTAGTGACCATCGGGCCAACAATCACGTTGCGCGTCTCGGCCAAAATTTGCGCAAAGATCGGAAATGGTTCTTGCCACAAAATATGACTGTCAAAAGTCCACACATATGTGAAGCCGTACGACTCGGCCTTCTTTGCTAAATCGACGACTCGCGCACTAGGCGGAGTTGTTTGGAGTACGACACCGATTTCCATGTTGTGACTTACCTGTTCTGCGGAAAGCCGAGATCGACTTTGCTGGTTCGAGGGTCAGGCCAACGTGACGTGACAACTTTGCTGCGGGTATAGAACTGGATTCCGTCTGGACCATACATATGCAAGTCACCAAACAAACTGGCCTTCCAACCACCAAATGAGTAGTAAGAAACCGGCACAGGAATCGGCACATTGATTCCGACCATTCCGACATTCACATCAAACTGGAATTGACGAGCAACACCACCATCGCGAGTAAAGATGGCCGTGCCGTTACCGAACTGGTTGTCATTGATCAGTTGCAAACCTTCTTCGTACGACTTGACGCGCACAACAGTAAGAACAGGTCCGAAGATTTCGTCGTCGTAACACTTCATGCCGGGCTTGGCATGATCGATGAGACTTGGCTTCAAGAAGAAGCCTTCAGTTGGTGCGCCATCGCGGCCATCAACGACCACCTTTGCACCCTCGCCTGCAGCGGCGGCAACATAACTTGCGACCTTGTCACGATGTTCGCCAGTAATCAATGGGCCCATTTCGCTGGACGGATCGCTTCCGTTGCCAACGACAATATTTGGAATGCGACTTTGTACTTTGCCCACGAGATCGTCGGCGATGGTGTCAACAGCCAAGACAACTGAAATTGCCATGCATCGCTCGCCTGCCGAACCATAAGCAGCGCTTACCAGAGCATCGGCTGCCATATCGAGATCGGCGTCTGGAAGAACCAACATGTGATTCTTTGCGCCACCAAGTGCCTGAACGCGCTTGCCGTTCTTCGTGCCAGTTTCGTAGATGTAACGCGCAATGGGCGTTGAACCCACAAAACTCACTGCCGCAATATCGGGATGATCGAGCAAACGATCAACGGCAACCTTGTCACCGTGAACAACATTGAAAACGCCATCAGGAAGTCCGGCCTGTTTCAGCAATTCAGCAATCAACATTGCTGCTGAGGGATCTTTTTCTGACGGCTTCAAAATGAAAGTGTTTCCGCAGGCGACTGCGTTGGCAAACATCCACATCGGAACCATCGCCGGGAAGTTAAATGGCGTGATACCCGCGACGACGCCGAGCGGCTGACGAATGTTGTACACGTCAACACCTGCTGATGCTTGTTCTGAGTAACCGCCCTTGAGAAGGTTCGGGATGCCGCACGCGTACTCGATGTTTTCGAGACCACGAGCAAGTTCGCCCAAAGCATCGGCAGTTACTTTGCCGTGCTCTTTGGTGAGCAACGCCGCAATTTCTTTGCGATTGGCCGACACCAACTCGCGCATGTTGAACATGATCTCGGCGCGACGCGAAAGGTTTGTTGCACGCCATGCTGGCAAAGCCGCTTTGGCATTAGCAACTGCCTTGTCAACTTCAGAGACATCAGCAAAAGCAACAGTGCCTTGTACCTGACCAGTTGCCGGATCGAAAATGTTTCCATTTCGTCCTGAAGTACTAGCGACGGTGTGTCCGTCGATCCAATGATCGATGCGGTACATGGGTAACTCCTTGTTTGGTTTGTTTTGTTGGGGGGATTTCAGACGAGATATTGCGACAAGCCACGCTTGATGTACTTGCCATGACCCTTGCGGCCAACGTATTGATCGTTATCAATGAGCACAGTTCCACGTGAGAACACCGTGTCGACTTTTCCGTCAATGACCCAACCTTCCCAGGCTGAGTGATCCATGTTCATGTGGTGCTTGTCGTTGATACCGATCTTGGTCTTGGTGTTCGGATCCCATACAACAACATCGGCATCGCTACCCGGAGCAATGATTCCCTTTTGCGGGTACATGCCAAACATGCGTGCTGGAGTTGTGCAACAAGTTTCGACCCAACGCTCAAGCGTCAGTTCGCCGGCTACAACACCTTGGTAGATCAATTCCATGCGGTGTTCAACGCCACCGATTCCGTTCGGAATCTTCGAGAAGTCACCAAGACCAAGTTCTTTTTGATCTTTGAAACAGAACGGACAGTGATCAGTACTCACGACGGCGAGTTCGTTCATGCGTAAGCCCTTCCACAAATCACCTTGGTGACCGTGGCCCATCTGGCCGATGTAGTGCGGATCATTGTCGCGTGAACGTACTGGTGTACTGCACACATACTTTGAACCTTCAAAACCGGGTTGACCCAATGTTTCTTCAAGAGTCATCCACAAGTACTGCGGGCAGGTTTCAGCAAATACGTTGCGACCATGGTGACGAGCTGCTGCGACTTCGTTCAGGGCGTCGCCCGCCGACATGTGCACGATGTAAAGCGGCACGCCGGCGACATGTGACAACACAATTGCACGGTGCGTTGCCTCAGCTTCAAGCGGCGAAGGGCGAGTGTACGAGTGGTAGCGCGGATCGGTCTCACCACGCGCCAGGGCATGCATCATGATCATTGCGCCACATTCGGCTGCCGTTTGCATTGCCTTCAAAATCTGACCGTCATCGCTGTAGAAAACACCGGGATAAGCCATGAACAGCTTGAAACTGCTGATGCCTTCATGCTCGGTGAGGTACTTCATATCTTTCAATGACTGATCGTCAACGCCGCCAATGATTTGGTGGAAGGCGTAGTCAATTGCACATTCACCAGTTGCCTTGCGATGCCATTCGGCAAGGCCATCAAAAACATTTTCGCCATAGCGCTGAACGGCCATGTCAACGATCGTTGTCACTCCACCCCAAGCAGCTGCACGTGATCCAGTTTCAAATGTGTCAGAAGCAAAGGTTCCACCGAATGGAAGTTCCATGTGCGTATGCACATCAACGCCACCAGGAATGACATATTT
>JBEDJE010000097.1:0-7984 GCA_041172985.1 Actinomycetota bacterium | reverse complement strand
CCTGCAAGACGTGCGTCATAAGCGATGTAACGCGTACTTTGCTCGAGGTAGCTGGCCAAACGACCCCACTCAAGAATCTTGGTTAACACATTCGAAGATTGTTCACACGCCAAGTGAACGCCACCAAGTTGAGCGACTGAGTCGTCGCCGTATTCAAAGAAGACTTTTTCGTACAACTCTTCGGCTCGTTCGAGACCAATAGTTGCGTCAACGCCTTGGTCACCAGCGATGTCTAACTCACCCACAAATTCGTCAAGAAAAAGTCGACGCAGACTTTTATGGGTACGGCTGTACCGCGCAAACAAAGCACCTTTGACCACCTCGGGCAAGTTCACCAGGGCGAATACTGGACCGTCCAAATTGGTGAAATAGCGTCGTAAAACTTCCGACTCCTCGGCGGTGAACTCCTCTGGGGCGTAGACCGTCACGGCTTTTTACAGTAGTTGGTCAGACGGTGCCGTGGGTGGAATGGTCTCACTTTCAGTAGCCCAAAACGTCCACTTCGGATGAAACCAGCGAAAACTCCGCGTGGGCTTCAGACCGTAACTCTGAATTGGTCCAGAGATCGACCACCGTCATCGCCATGGCCTTGGCACCAACGAGTACGCCCTCATCCCCCGACTCTGAGCCAGCGTAGTGAGCGAAATCTTCGGTGTGTATCGCTACCCCATCGGGAGCGACTTTGACCATAGGGTGAATCGACGGCAGTAGGTACGAGACATTGCCCATATCTGTTGAACCCATGACTGCACGGCCATCAGTTCGCGGATCACGAACTAAACGACCAAGAGAAGCCATGTTGTGAACAAAAGAATTCACGACTGCCATGTTGTCGCGGACGTCCGCGTAAGTGTGATCGTCCCAAGTTGACGTCATTGTGCAACCACAAGCACTCGTTGCTCCTTCGAGGCAGTTCATCACTCGCTGCTTCAAAGGTTGCAAAGTTGAAATCGTGCCTGAACGTACGTACCACGTTGCCCCGGCACGGCGAGGAACGATGTTGGGCTTCTCTCCACCTTCGGTAATGATTCCGTGAATGCGTTCGGTAGGGCGGATATGTTGACGCAGAGCCGCAATGTTCATGTACCCAAGAACAGCAGCATCAAGCGCATTTCGACCTTCCCAAGGAGCAGCTGCCGCGTGTGCTGCTTTGCCTTCGTACAACACATCGACGGTATGAATCGCAATGGAATCCATTTTGATGAGATCGGCATCGGCTGGGTGAATCATCATTGCTGCAACACCAGATGAAAAGGCTCCGTTGCGAGCCATCGCAATTTTTCCTCCGCCGCCTTCTTCGGCAGGAGTGCCAAGAATTCGTACTCGCCCACCAAGGTCGCGAGCGAGTGAAGCCGCGACTAGACCAGCGCCGAGACCAGCAGCAGCGATGACATTGTGCCCACAACCGTGTCCGATTCCGGGCAGCGCGTCATATTCCAACAACACCAATACTTCGGGTGCTCCAGGGTCGCCAACAACTGCCTCGAATGCAGTGTCAACACCGTACGCGTGCGGCGTGACGTCAAGTCCGTAATCAGCGAGGACTCGAGTTAAAAGATCATGGGCGTAATGCTCTTCATAATTCAGTTCAGGATGTGCATGAATATCGCGACTCACCGCGATGAGACGATCGGCCAGATTGTCTACTGCATTGATGATCTGCTGGTTGTACGAACTCATGTCAGAACCCTACATCCATAAAAATGCGTGATCGCTACGCACTTCAAGGCTCAGACTTTTTACTCTTCCGATTCGTTGTCCATCAATCCACACATTCTGACGCGCATGATCCTTCGCCAATCCGTCATTGATTTCAAACTCAAATTCTTTGATCGAACGAACGGAAATTGACGGATGAGGTAAGTGATTGCCGCTCTTGAGTCTTGATCGTGCCGACAATCTCTGACGCAGACTCATGGATGGATCAACCTGTGTGATCTCAACTCGACCATCATTTGGATGCCCTCGAGGTGCTACGTCCCAATGACCAAGGAACTGAGCATTGGCAATCACCGTCACCGGTCCGCGCAACCAACCACCGCGAATACTCGAACCACGCAATACAACATGAGCAGCGGCACATTTCGACAACTTGGTTCCGTCAAACAATTCACATTGAACATCAATGACATCAATCGGTAAACACTTTGCGAGTTCTCCGGGAATAGGGCGCTGCGTCTTTGCGCCAATAGTGCGCCACATATCGCCACCAGCCAATGTGAAATCACGATGACCACCAGATATTGCTTGCGCCAACTCGGCATCTGTCGCAACAACGACCAGATCGTCTGGAGTCACTTTGTCACTCCCCCATTCTTGACCGTTCTTAATCGCCATCTTCATCCACCGTCAGATTTCTCCGGGAACCGATGTCGAGGCTGCCACAACACCGCGCATTAACAAGTCAGCAGCAGCTTCAGCGTTTCGACGCGTTTGAGGCACTGGGGCCATCATCCCAATTTGTCTCAAGAGATCAATCAGTTGCTTCATGGTTCGCACAAAATCGCCGCCCGACAATTCTTCAGCCTCAACAACTTCGGCGAAACCTTCGCCAGCTGCCCACGCATAAGCAATAGCGATGTACGTCGGGTCAGGAGCACGGTGTTGATTCAATGAGGCTGCTTCTTCAGTGGCTTGCAACTCGCGACTTACTGATTCAATTCGTCGCCACTTCTTGCGCACTTCAGCTGATGGGAACCACGGAGCGGGTGGCGCTTCACTTGAGCGATGTTCGTAAACAAAAACCGACACCAAAGCGGCTAGAGCTGCGGGATCGAGATCATCGAGATAGCCGCGATCAAGACAATCTGCGACTAACAGATCACTCTCATGGAAAGTACGCGCCAAGACTTCACCTTTTTCAGTGAGCGACCAACCAGAAACATAATCCCAGTCCTGAAGAATGCGAAGAACTCGCTCAAACTTGCGCGCGACCGAATTGCCTTTGCCTCGTACTTGCTCGCGCAGCTGATCAACATCGCGCGACACTCGATCGGCTTGTGCTGCTGCCTTCAGACGGTCGCGTAAATCGGGATCATCTTCAACGGGATGAACTGCCTGTCGACCTGGCTCTGGAGAGCTCCATTCACTCGCCACTTCTCGCGCTTGATGCAAACGAGTGATGACCACCTTTTGAAACTCGGGTTGTGTTGGAGCGTAAGGCTCAGGGAGTTCAATCTGGCCAAGTGCTCGCGGCGGCTCGTGAAAGTCACGCGATGAAAGATTGAGAGAGGCCCGCTTTGCATGACCGACCCAGGCCTCAATCGAGCCATCGCGAATTCGATTGAGCTTTCACTGCGGATTCCTAATGTTCCCTCAAGTCGCGCCCGATAGTCGTGGATGTCTCCGAACGGACTTTCGGCAGCGAGACGAAGTTCGGACAGTTGCTCTAAGCGACGGTCAAGCCGAGTCTCAATCTTGACGACATCGCGGTCTGCTTGATACTGAGCAAACGAAAGATTCAGTAGGTGGCGGGCTTCTTCACTCGAATACGAACGAACCAAGTTGACTGCCATGTTGTAGGTCGGGCGAAATGACGAAGTCAATCGGAAAGTTCGCGAACTCGCTAGTCCTGCGACTTGTTCAAAAGTAACAAACGGGTTCCATAGCACCACTGCGTGGCCCTTGTCATCTAAACCTCGCCGACCAGCTCGACCTGTCAACTGAGTGAATTCGCCGGCTGTTAAGAACTCGTGATGTTCTCCGGTAAATTTCGAAAGTTTTTCAATCACGACAGACCGCGCCGGCATATTGATTCCAACCGCCAATGTTTCAGTGGCGAAAACAATTTTGACGAGACCTTCAACAAAACAGGCTTCAACTGTCTCTTTAAACGGCGGAACCATACCCGCGTGATGGGCAGCGATTCCTGCTTCAAGTTGAGCAACGAACTGCGGGTAACCCAAGACATCAAGATCGTCGTCGTCAATGTCATCTAATCGGCTATCGATAATTTCCTTGATTCGCTTTCGCTCCTCAGGAGATGTCAACCGCAACCCTTGCTTCAAACACGACTGGGCTGCCTCATTACAACCATTACGGCTGAAAATAAAGAAAATGGATGGTAGTAGACCCTCTTCGTTGAGACGATCAACAACTTCAAGCCTGCTCGGTGTGTACAACGCTCGCCTGGGGCGGCCCTTCACAGGTCCGCGCCCACCTATTTTTCGGGTCTGATCTTCGAGACGGGCGGCTTCAGGGTTCGGCCGTCCAGAAACCAATGTTGGGAAAAGGTGCTCGCGCTGCGCCGTCTTGTCGCCCACCATGTACAGATTTTCAAGTTCGACGGGACGCTTTTCTTCAACCACATATTTTGTTGGACCACGAACTGTGCTGATCCAATCGGCGACTTCGTTGGCGTTGCTCACCGTGGCCGATAGACACACCAATTTCACTTGACGCGGAAGATGGATAATCACTTCTTCCCAAACCGGGCCGCGATACGTATCTTGAATGAAGTGCACCTCGTCGAGAACAACGACTGCTAAATCATCTAAGGCTCGCGAACGTGCATAAATCATGTTTCGCAGTACTTCGGTCGTCATCACAACAATGGGCGCATCACTATTGACCGCGTTGTCACCAGTCAGAAGACCAATCTTGTCCCGACCGTACAACTCAATCAGATCATTGAACTTCTGATTCGAAAGGGCCTTAATTGGAGCGGTGTAAAAAGCGCGTTTGCCATCGGCTAAAGCACACGAAATTCCGTACTCGGCGACAACAGTCTTTCCGCTCCCGGTCGGAGCAGCGACCAAAACAGATTCACCGGCATCAAGGACGTCCATAGCTTCGATCTGAAATCGATCGAGCGGGAAGTTGTAGTGGGCGATCAGCGCCTGCCGGTCAGTCCGCACGTTCACAGTCTGCCCCGTTTGTCACGCCGATGAGTGACTCAGGCGTCACTCGGACGATTTCTCGTTCCGAGGTGGCCAATCAGAATGGAAATGAAATAGAACAAAACCAACGGACCAGAAAGCAGCATCAAGGTAATCGGGTCGCCAGACGGCGTAATGACCGCAGCAATCACCACGATGACCACAATTGCGACACGCCAACCCTCGATCAACTGGCGGGGCTTCAATACCCCAACGAGTTGTAAGAAAACCAAGAGCACCGGGAATTCAAAACCGATACCGAACGCCGCAACCATGAGCCCGACGAAACTGACATATTTAGAAATCTGGAAGGCTTGCTGGACATCATTACCAGACCATGAGATCAACCATTCAAGACCTTTGTCTAAAGTGAAATAGGCGAAAAATCCGCCAAGAATAAAGAGAAGTACTGACGAGAAAACAAACGGGATCGCATAACGCTTTTCCTTTGAATGAAGAGCCGGAACAACGAAACGCCAAATTTGCCATAACACCACCGGTAAAGCCAAGATCAAGCCGCCGTAGAGCGAAATCTTCAATCGAGCATTGAATCCCTCGAGAGGCCCGAGCGAAAAGAAGTCACAATCAGTCACCAGATCAGGACGACGTTTACACACGTTGTCATACGGTTGACGCAAGAACCGCAAAACAGGCTCATAGAACGCCAACACACCCATCATGCCAATGGCAACCGCCAACACCGACCGAATGATTCGCGAACGTAACTCCGCCAAATGTTGGGTCAGAGTCATCGCTTCATCAGATGTGGGGTCCGGTGAATCTTTCTTATTCTTACCGAAAGGTAATTTCATGAGACTTCGCCTTCAGCTTGATCGGACTGCAGAGTCACGTCATTTTTCACCACGTCATCTTTCACCACGTCATCTTTGGGAACATCTTCGTTACGGACAATGGACTGAGGTGTTTCTGATTTCGGCTTTTCAGGTTCATCTTTGAGTGGCTTAAGAACTGCGTCGCGAGTTAATTGAGCCGTTTCGCGCAATTCTTTCATCGGCTCGTCAAAGGCGTTCTTAAACTCACTTTGAAAACCGTTACTGATCTTGCGAATCTCGCTGTACACACGACCAAACTTCCGAATAGCGTCGGGGAGTTTTTCTGGCCCGAGAACAATCAGCGCCAACAGCAAAATGACGACGATCTCACTTCCCGACATGTTGAACACGACCTGAGTCTAGAGACTGCGCCCGACGGTCCCGTAGCCACACGGCAGCACTTGCCGTGATATCCCAACCATGCCATCATCTTCGGGTGCAGCAACGCCTCCCTTCTCTCCTTGATCCCCCAATAGCATTTGCTCACCGAGGGGCAAAGGCATATGCCCCTGAAAACACTGTTGAAGCCTTTCAACTAGCTTTACGTCTCGGCGCGACTGGACTTGAAAGCGATGTTTGGGTCACGTCTGATGGCATCGCTGTCCTCGATCATGATGGGATAGTCCGTCGCCGCGGGCGCAAAATCCCTATTTCAGAAGTTTCTCGTGTCGAACTCCCGAAGCACATTCCGACTGTCGCAGAAATGCTCGAGGCGGTTCCCGGTGACTTTGATTTTTCCCTCGATGTCAAAGACCCTGCATCATTGCTACCCACGCTCAATGCCATTCGTGAAGTCAAGCCCGACCTCGAGCCACGATTATGGCTCTGCCACCACAACTGGCACATCGTCGCCGAGTGGCGCTCTCTGACCGTGGCCAAACTCGTTGACTCGACGCGGCTGATTCGATTAAAGGACGGCCCCGAACGTCGAGCTGCTCAATTACATGAAGCTGGGATTGATTGCATCAACATGCACCACACCGACTGGAACGGCGGATTGGTCACTTTGTTTCATCGCTTCAATCGCTATGCCCTCGGTTGGGATATGCAACAGGACTATGTCCTTGATGATGGAATCCGGATGGGTCTTGACGGAGTCTTTAGCGATTACACCGACCGCATGATTGATGCTTTTGCCCGCAACGTTTAGAAACTACAGCCAGGCCCATGCACTCGCAGGCCATATGACAACGAATGCCCGCCCGCGGACTTTGTCCGTTTCGATTGGTCCGAAGTCACGACTATCAAAACTTTGCACCCGATTGTCGCCCATCACAAAAATTTGGTCGTCGGGAACAACAACGGGAGCCATATCAGTGTGACTACCACACCGCGCGCTGGGTTCGATTTGAGACGTTTGTTCAGGATTGAGATAGGGCTCCTGAACCTGCACACCATTGATATATACAACGCACGAGCGGATTTCTAGGGTCTCACCGGGCAATCCAAGCACCCTCTTAATCAAGTCATCGTGCTGAACTTCGTTAGTCACACGATCAAAGACAATGACGTCTCCTCGATGAATATCGTGCAATTTGTAGGACATCTTGTTGACAAGAACACGATCTTGAGGCATCAGCGTTGTTTGCATGCTTGGGCCATCGATGTAGTACTGCTGAAACAAGAACAACCGAATAAACATGGCGGCGCCAATAGCTACGACAACAACAAATACCCATTCCCAAACGGCACGCATCTGGGAGCGCTGCTTTTGATTTAAATCAGTGCGAACTGATTCACCGGTAGCAGCATCGTCAGACAACGACGACAAGGCCTCTTCCGATATGTGAATTCCTTCGCTCATGACTCTTCAACCGTACCGTGTTTGATCCGCTCAAACACGGTGCTTCAGAGCGAAGCAATGAGTTTTTCAACTCTCTCATCGCGACTCTTGAGCGGGTCTTTACATAAAACGGTTCGTTGAGCCTGGTCGTTCAACTTGAGATGAACCCAATCAACCGTATAGTCACGCTTCTTTTCCTTGGCCGCTCGAATGAATTCGCCTCGAAGGCGAGCTCGAGTCGTTTGGGGAGGAACATCCATGGCTTCGATAATGTCGCTGTCGACGCACATTCGTTCGACGAGTCCCCGTTCTTGCATTTTGTAAAAAAGCCCTCGACTTCGAACCACATCGTGATACTGCAGATCGATGAGCTGAGCCTTCGGGTCACTCAACTCAAGACCATTCTTGGTGCAATATGAATCAATCAACTTGTGCTTGATGACCCAATCAACTTCACGATCCAGTTTCAGGGGATCATCTTCAATTGTTTC
>JBEDJE010000096.1:0-5424 GCA_041172985.1 Actinomycetota bacterium | reverse complement strand
TGTCGATGTAGCTAATGTCGGGGACTTCTTCAAGCAACAAGTCCTCAACTTCGGGACGCGGCAATTTCTCGAGCAACAAGTTCGTTCGGCTATCGCGGCGGACAGTATCGCCACTTCGCAAATGCATTCCCCGTAATGAATCGGCCAACTCGCACACCAACTCGTCGTCGGTACGACCAGTCACAATGGCCCGAATTCCGTCTTCAAGGATTTCTTTGATGGTGACCACTTCGCCAGAGCCTTCTGACTCACGCGCAGTCACAACATTAAAACTCTCATTCAGAACAACTTCGGCCCCACGATGCAAAAGTTCAATATCAATGTCGGGGTGTACGTTGACGCGCAATTTGCGACCACTTGTCAGGACATCAATCGTTTGATCCTCGTTCTTGCCGACAACAACGCCGTATGCAGAAGGCGGCTGTGACAATTTGTCGACCTCGTCGCGCAAAGCCACGATGTTCTCGCGAGCTTCGCGCAATGTAAAACTCAGCTTTTCGTTCTTGGCAGTCTCTTGGGCGATTTGCCCCTTGAGTTCCATGAGACGTTCTTCGAGTTGTCGCACTCTGCGTGGCACCTCTGATTGCACCCCAGACAAGCGCAGCCGCAACGCTGCGATTTCAGCCTCTAACGCGGCTCGATCGTGATCAAGTAACCCTTCGTCTGAGCGGGGATCGTCCATATCCTCGTCCTTCCAGCATTGCCGACACCAGCGAACTTACACCCCGTTTGGGACTTTGGTCTTGGCGAGGTCAGAACTCGGCGAATTCCCCCACACGGTTCACAAGTGAGCATGCCAATGACCCAAATTTTCCACCAAAAGTTCACGAGGTAGTGACCGAGAAAGCGGTGTTCGGGCGATCGTCCATGTAAAGTATTCACACCAGCGGTTAGGTACCGCGGTGTTACCCGAGGAGCAAGAGAGCGAACATGAAGGTCTGGATTGATCAAGATCTATGCACAGGCGACGGACTTTGCGAAGAAATTTCGCCCGCTGTTTTCACTCTGTTAGATGACGGCTTGGCTTACGTAAAAGAAGGCGCCACCGTGTACGCAACTGCCAAGGGCCACGCCCAAGGTGCCGACGGTCTCGCCAACATTCCCGATGGAGAGCTTGACGGCGTCATCGAATCCGCCGAGGAATGCCCCGGCGAATGCATCTTTATCGAACCCTAAATCTGTCGCGGCGCCTCAGCGCTTAAGAGACGGCCAGTCGTCAAGAAACCTGTGTGAGCCACCATTCGGTGATCTGGTCGTACTGCCTGTCCTTCGATGTACCAACCACGATGCAGTACCTCAAGCGTTCGTGTTCCGGTCCACATAGGGTTAGCCATCGCTTCACGTGTTTGTACCGCCTGCGTAATTGAGGGTGTATACGCCAGCAAAATTCCGCCGGGCCGCATGACTTTTTGAGCATGCGGAACAACCTGCCAGGGCTCGGGCAAATCGAGGATGACTCGATCGATGTCTGGAGCATCAATACCTTCGTAGCAATCGCGAACTTCGACGTGATATCGGCTCAGAGCTTCCTCGCCCAAAAATGATCGAACGTTGGTGACGGCTCGGTTAGCAAAGTCTTCACGCAGTTCGTAGCCCACGATTTCTGCGCCATAGCGCAGCATCGTCATTGATAGCGCTCCAGAGCCAACACCGCTTTCAAGGACTTTCACGCCAGGGCCAATGTCAGCAAGCATGCAAATCGGAGCAAGATCCTTCGGATAGATCACTTGCGCCCCTCGTGGCATCTCAACCACAAAGTCCTCAAGGGTTGGGCGCAAAGCGATATAACGCGCTCCCTTAGTTGATTGAACCCTGAAGCCCTCAGGTTGACCCGCGATTTCGCTGTGCGAGACATACCCGGCATGACTATGAAATTCAGAGCCTTCAGTCAGGTTGATCAGATAGCGACGCTGTTTGCCATCGATCAGAAGAACTTTGTCGCCATAAGCGAATGTCGGAGAAGTTAAAGAACTCATTTTTTGGAGGCCTCCGCCTGCACGCGCTTTTGTGAACGCGATTTCTTTCGCACTAATTCAACTGAAACTGGTTCGTGAGCTGCTGAACGCTCGACAAGTCGACAAAAGGCACAAACCGAACCTTCTTCTCCGCCTGTTGGCGCTCCACAATTTGTACACGAGGTCACACTGTCGGCACCCGTGGCCGCAATGTTCGCCAAGACCGGAACCATGCGATCAAGAAAGCCTAAGTAATAGGAGGCTTTTGTACCGGGAGACTTTTCTTCAAGAGCGTTGAGAGCTTCTTTGTAACCGATATGACGATTGCCCTCGGCCATTGGGCATTCTTCAACGATGTAATCAATTCCGCGTATGACACACCACGCGGCCATTTCGCGTTCGGTCAATCGAATCAATGGTTTGACCTTTTTAGGAAACCCATGACGGCTCGGCAAGACCGGTAACTGCCGTGCCAAATATTCGACGTCCCAACGTAGTGCGTTGCCAAAAAGCACTGCCGCTTCATCATCAAGATTATGCCCGGTCACGACGACGTCATATCCTCCATCAACGGCTGCCTTATCAAATAAATGACGCTTGCTCATACCGCATGCCGAACACGGGACTCGACCTGTCACCTTCGTCGCGGTAGGGATGTCATAGCCATAGTCATCACGCAAAGAAACGACAGTCAATTTCAAGTTTCGTTCGCGAGCAAACCGTTCGGTGTAGTCGCGTGACTCTTCGCTGTATTCGCCAATTCCGAGGGCGATGTACAGACCATCGGCTTGATAACCAAGTTCAACCAGCATGTCCCAAACAGCCAAAGAGTCTTTGCCGCCCGAAACCGCAACAAGTACACGATCGGTTTTCTTGATCATGTCGTGGTCGTGAATCGCTTTTTCAACTTGACGACGACACATTTGTAAAAAGTGTTCGGCGCAAAAATTGGCATTATGGCGCGGTAGCTCAATAATCGCGGGACCGCGACACGTACGACACTTCATGTCAGAATCCCCCAGAAATCACTGGACGAATTTCAATGACATCATCTTTATCAAGTTCTTCATCACCTGGAACCAAGGTTCCGTTTCTGATGACTAAGTGAGATTCTCTGGGTAGGCCCAATTCAACAAGTAGTGCATGAACTCGGCGACGACCATCAATCTCAATTTCACGGCGCGGGTTGCGCAAGATCACTTTCATCAATGATCAACGATTCCGACGTCGTGATTTTGGTTCAAGAGCAGAAACTGAAACTGTTTGCCCCGGACGTAGAACTTCGGTGCTCACAACTTGAGGAGAGCGTGAACTTAGTTTTCGCAAGAGGCGAAATCCCCAGACGATGACACCGACAACAAACCACGACCGTCGACCACCAAGAAGGCCTTCTTTAACACTGCGCGCTCGCAGGTACGACATCAGTGCCATGTTGTTACTTCAGACGCGTCGTATCTCAACGACTGTTGAACGGCGCTTTCCGCTGCGACGACCCATGAGATAGAAAGCCACGACGAGGACGACTCCGACTCCACCAGCAACGGCCAACAAAGTTGATCGACGATCGTCAACCTTGCCTTGAACATCGCCTTGAAGTACGCGCAACTTGGACTCGATGTCCTCACGGGAAATTCGCGATTGACTCTGTGATGTCGACATCAGTTGGGTTCCTTTCCAAGAGTTGCTTTCTTCACTCGCGACAAAGCCACCCAGGACAGTCCGAGACACAAAGCGAGAACGATCAGATACGGGACCCACGAGAAGCCGCCGTCAAAAGCATCAAGTTCGGTTTGCAACAACCGCAAAACACCGAGCAAAACCAACACCAAACCAAGACCAAGACATGTCGCTCCAGCTGAACCGAGGGCCAACCACCGTCCGGCACCTTTGAGCGGACCAAGAGTTTCCTGTTTGGCATATTCTTTAACCAAATCGACGACATCACCGATACCCGCCGATTCACGACGAGCCGACGATCGTTGTGTCTGTGACGTCTCCTCAGCCATGCCTTGTTTCTAGCACCAGAACTGGCAATCCCCACCTTGAAGGCCGTTTCTCACCGCCAATTCTCGGTTGATCACTCGCTCTGTAGACGAAATCGGCAAGCGGCCTCAACATCGCTCAAGGCTGATTCAAGGAGTTCGAGCCGCTGAACGGGACCATCACATACCAAGAGACGTTGCCGATCGGCCGGACCGATCGGGGCCAGCGCAACCAGTTGGAACGTCGCAAAACTTGGATCGTCTGAGATCTCGATATCGAGCAGGCGCGGCGCGGGTCCTCCCAATTGCTCAAACAAAGAACTGACCTCAACCACCTTGCCAAAGAGGCGACTTACTTCAGCCGGATCAACCCATCCAGAATCATGATCGGGCCAGTCACTCACCATGGCCACGGGATACGGATCATCTGGGAGCCACTCCCCGATGCGCATTCTTCGGGTTCCGAGCGCGAGCACCATTCGACGACCATCTGTTGCTGTTTGAGCCTCAACGATGCGCGCCACAGTGCCTGCCATGGAGCGGATATCTCCCCCGCCAACTTCATGTCCACGTTCAATCAATACAACACCAAATTCGGGCTCTGATGACTCAAGTACATCAGAAATCATCTGTTGATATCGCGGCTCGAAAATCTGAAGTGGCAACAACGAACCTGGAACTAACGGAGTTCCTAAGGGAAACATCGGCAGACGATATGCATCCATATCTACACCTTCGTTACGGAACTAACGCAGCATCCATATCTACACCTTCGTTACGGAACTAACGCAGCGGCAGGCAATGGTGCGACTTCTTGCGCGGTCGGACCCTGGGGATACAAACCAAGAGCCTCTGTCAACACGCCTTCCCAAAGTGGCTTAAAGACTTTTTCATCGTCAACTCCGGGAGATTCAAGCAACAGCGCAAAGCGCAACGTCGCGCCTCCCTCTACTGGGATAAAGCCGATAAGACCTTTGACTCCGCTCAGACTTCCGGTCTTTCCATACAGACGCCCTTGCAGTGATGAGCCGATGAAATAGTTTGAGAGCGTTCCAGATGTTCCTGCCACCGCCAACTTCGTAATCAAAGGATCGCTGGATTGATATCTTTCGAGCACCGCCAAGAAAGCCGCGCAAGTTACTTTGTTTTCGCCCGACAAGCCCGAGCCATCGCTCAACACAACCCCTTCAAGCGGGACGCCCCATGAACTCAATTTGGCCATGACGGCTGATGCTCCGGCGGCGCGAGAACCGACGCCGCTCACGCGAAAACCAATTTCTTTCAACATCATTTCGGCGGTGTTGTTATCGCTGTTTCGCAGCATCTCACCAATGATGTCGATCAGTGGCGCAGATTGAATCGCCGCCACCGTCGGTAGACCAACTGGACTCATACCCGAAGCTGGCGCTCCGATAATCGTCACACCCCGCTCTTTCAACAGACGATAGAACTCTTGCGCGGCACCCATAGCCGGATTAGTTGATTTC